>NZ_JAJVCR010000010.1:0-41528 GCF_021395195.1 Polynucleobacter sp. IMCC 29146
GACGCAATAAGGTGACGATTTGCTCGGGTTTAAGACGTTGGCCTTTTGCCATATTTAGCACTCCTTTAGGGTGAAGATTATCAAAAATCCTCTCTTTTGGAGTGGTACTAAAAATCAGGTCAGTTCACGTGTAATTAACATCCCACCATCAGTTTCAAACAATGGTTGGAGTATAGAAAAGTATAAGAATAGGTGGGATATTATTGAAAGCTTATTGAGGTGAAGGGACTTATCTACATTCTTTCTCATCAATCTATGCCGAATCTTTTAAAGATTGGATATACAACTAGAAAAATCGAAGAAAGAGTACAAGAGCTATCGGCAACAGGTGTGCCTGGAAAGTTTACAGTTGAGCTTTATTTTGAAACAGATAATGCGCAAATATTTGAAATGTTATTGCATAAGTCTTTACAAGCATTTCGTTTTGAAAAGGAATTTTTTAAAACAGATATAAAAACAGCTATTCAAGTTATTCATATATTGATAGGAAAAGATGAAATACATCTTTTTCAATTTTATGGATTATCTAGCTTATTAGCTACAACCAAAGAACAGGTTCAGCATCAAAGAAAAATAGATTTTGAAAAGAAAAAAAGAGTAGAACAAAAGGCTAATGAGTTAAAAGAAAAATATTTAAATAAGTCATATGCTGAATTAGTATCTATGCGTTACGCACTTGAGGCTGGCAGCTATGACCCTATAAATAAAAAACACTATGCAATCATGGAAGTAAATAAGATTATGAATCTTAGAAGAATGCAAATTAGTGAATATAGTAATAAAACTTTTAAGGAGTTGGAAATATTATTGATTAGCTATGAAGATGAGAGGTTTTCTTATGAGAAAGAAAAAATTCAAAAGTTTCTACTTAGCTTTAATACGAGAGAAGGATATAAAATTTATCAAAGTAAATATGAAGAAAAGTATCGAGATTTAAAACATTTGATAGATAGCTTATTGGATATTATTTCACCCAACAGAAATACATTAATTAAGAAACTTGCATTTAAGTATCTTGGGTATAACTTTAATGATGGGAAAAAAATAGGAACCCTATTAAATCAAAATCAAAAAAAAATAGTAATTGAGTTTGATAATCTTACTAAGGAGATTACACATCTAACAACATTAAATCCCTTATCACTTATAAGCATTGCTTATATAAATCCATTAATGTCAATAAATGGATTTTCATTTTCGGAATATTTTAGAGGAATACTATCGAGCTCCTATGAAACTAGCATAGTAAATCGACGGGAACTTGCTTCGATACAATCTCAAGAGTATATTTATCAGTGGGAGTTAACTCCATGGGGAATGCTAAATATCATGTCGGGGCACACAATTCCAATATCCTTTATAGAAATTTCTAAAGAGAAAAATGGAGTTTTAATTAATTATAAAAGACAAAACGAATTTATTGAGGCAAAAAAAATAAAGAATTTTCTTAAAATTTAATCTTCTAGCGTGTCATGCACTATCGAGATGTCTATCTTTAAAGTCATATAGGCCCTTTACTCTATTGTCGCCTGACCAATTACAGCGCCTGGTTTTTTCAATGCCTCGGCGCGTCTAGCCACATACTCTGGGTTAGTCGAGCCAATTAAAGTTACTTGTTTCTCATTGCCATTGTTGGCCTGTACCATCACCGTTTTAGGGCTTACCGCACTCACTGGGCTCAAAATACTATCGGTTGGTTTTAGTGGTAACTTCTCACTGGTCTCCGTTGGCGGTGCAATTGGAGCCGCAGTTGGCGCTACGATAGGTGCGGCGGCTGGTACAGCGCTAAGTGGTGCTACAACAGGTGCTGCTACTGGCGCAACTGACACAGGCACAACGGGTGCTGCTACTGGCGTCACAATCGCTGCGGCGGGCTGCTCTTTAGCAATGTTATCCAACTCTTTAAACGCATCACTAGAGCGGTTCTGAATTTCTTTAGTTGTTTTCATAATATTTTTAGAGCCCATGGGTAAAGCAACTAATACATAGCTCCGAATACGGTTGCCTTCAGCCACGTGCTTCATCTCCACAGTCTCTACCCCAGTAATATCCACATCCGGGCAAATGCTGCGTACTGTTAATTCAGATTGCTCGATTGATGTGGCGTCGTTATCAGCACGGTACATCTTCATTTGGCTGCGTACTTTGCCACCTGCGCCTGTGCAAATCTTCACATAGGCCATAGTTTTGGCTTTTAAGTCCGCCATTGAGAAGTCGCTACTAATAGCCGTACCGTTCTCATAAATCACCCCTGTTTCTTTGGGTAGCTTAAACATCCATTTTGGCGCTTCATCTACTGCTTGTGCGGCCACCTTCTCTTGCTGACGGTACTCTACCTGTGCTTGCTTATTAATGCCATTAGAACCGCAGGCACTTAATACCCCAATAATGGGTAATGCTAAAAAGATCTTTTTCATCATGTACTCCCTTTAAAATTTATTGAACTAAAACTTATCGACCACAATCCAACCTGATTTACTCCACATTACGACCACCGTAAACTTCACAACATCATTTAGGTGCATTTCTGTTTTAGAAAACAATTGAAAGATATTGCCGTTCCACTTACGTAAATTTGGGATATAAGGAATGTTTTTATCTAACTGCCGCTCAGGATCAACCTGATCACCTACATTTACAATTCTGCGATCGGCAATTAACGGGTAATTAGTACAAAACTCTTTGCGTTTACTCACTACACTTTCCCCGCCACCTTCTGCAAGATTGATCTCAGACTTGGCCACTACGATTTCTTCAAAGTAGCAACGCGGCATACTCTCTGGTGGTCGCGTAGGAGACCCAGCTTTTAGCTTGATTTCGGTATTTTTCTCAACGCTACTACCCGAGCACCCCAGACGTAAACTCCACATCCGGTAGCGCACTAGTGCGTAATAGCGTTTATTAATGCGATCGGGAAATTCATTGCCATCTACCCCATCAACGCGGTAAAACGTTTTCTTACGAATTTGCTCTTGTAATAAATCGAGCTGCGCCATGCGGCGTGAACAGTCATATTCAAAGCGGACTAAGTCATCGAAGTTTAAGGTTGGTAAATTTGGCTGTGGTTTACCTGCAGGGCTAGCTACGGAACTTACTAGGGGCTTAACTGCGGGCTTAGGTGGGATATAAGGCGAGTAGTTATAGCTCGTTGGATAGCTCGTCGAATTGCTAGTCTGACGATTAGGTGAAGAACCACAAGCAGTAAGAAGAATTGTCATAAAAATGAGCGCCAGAATTTTCATCGAAAATTAGGGCATAACGTAGTTGCCAAGGTTAAAGTGGGGTTGATCATTGCTCGCGGCCGGTTGCGTTGGCTTAATAGGCGCCATGGGCTGCGCTGGTTGCGGCGTTTGCGTCCTTTGCATACTGGCAGCACTATTCATTGCTTCTTGGTTGTTATACATATTTCTGAAATGAACAGTGCTTTGGCTAGCAGGGCTAAAGTCAAAGAATTTCTTACGGGTATCGACTTTAAGGGCCATCAACTGATTTTTCATTTCCTGAATAGCAATCTGATCGGTTAAATCATGTTTGGTTTGCTCATTCTTGGCTTTACCGGCTTGGCCTGTACGAACGATGTAGTTCAGACTATATTCATGCTCAGCCTCTTCATACTTTTGTTGCATTAACTGACCACGCATAGCGACCCGAATACCTAGGGGTGATCGTCCTAATAAAGACTTCAGGAGTAAAGGCATTAACTCCAACACTAACTGCACTACCGTAATCATGATGTACTTGGCCCGTGCACCTGGGTTATTACGGATTAAAGACCACATTACATCAGCGGACGCGACACTTAAATACATATTGTTGTTCTCATCAGCGCGCTGTAAATCTGTTTTAAATAAAGTCTTGGCTTTCGTAGCATCTTCGTGCGCAAGCCCATAAGCCTCTTCGCTGGCAACTAAAGCCGTCTTTTTAGGTTCTAAGTAGGTGCGGTAGGCTTCTTTGTAGTTAGCATCTTGGCGCTCACAATCGGATTTATCTTTAGCGTATAAATTGGCGACATCGTTCTCGTCAATATCAGGGCCAATTGAGGCGTTAATTTTTTTCTTATAGTCGCGCATACATTGCTCAGCAAGCACCTTTTGCCGAGCTATAGCTGGTGGCACTGTCGCTATTTCTGTTTTGAGTTTATTCACTTGGGCTGCCACTTCTTGCTCGCTACCCACCTTCTCTTTTACTTCATATTTATTGGTGTAACGGTCTTTAGCCGTGTCGTAGCGCTCATCTTTGAGATCTTGTACATGAATACCTAATTCAGATTTGAGTAATAAGGGTAAGGTGAACTGGCTACTGAGTGATGAAATGGCCAGTATCAAAAATACCCGAATAGCTAAGTAAATATAGGTGAGTACTCCGCCGGTATCAGCCCTTGTATCAGCTGCATAGATAAAGTTGCGATCGATGATCAGTACAATGCAAGTACCAATGATGGCGGTAACTGCAGCAAAGATGACGCGCGTATCAGGATCAAAGTTCTCACCCAGATACCAGCCTGCAATGCCAAATTGAATTGCCGCTAGAAAGGCAGCAAAGCAAATCGATAAACCGATCTTGCTAAGTCCCCCAACATCTTCAGGCTCGGTGCCCTTGTCAATGTGGTGACCCGTAATTGCAACCATTGCCCTAGTGAAAAGATTCACGCGCTAACCCCTTGTTGTTAAGTCGCTCAAATACAAAACTAACGTCTCATTGGATGAGCTTGTAATCATTATTTCTACTCATAAGCTCACCAAACGATCTTCTGCTTCAACTTCTGCTTAAAAACAACTAAAAATTCAAGAAATAAGAGAAGGCTGCTTAAGGCGTTATTTATTTCGCTTAAATAATGTGTGATCGCTTTGCGTATTTTTTGCTACCGCGAAATACGATACCGCCATGATGGCTAGCAGCGATAGTCCATTGAAATGATTTAGTAATGACATCTGGTTCTCCTTTGAATCAATTGAAGAACCAGCATATCCAATCATAAGCTCATGAAATGAGCTTATAAATAAATTAAATTAATTAACGCTATACACTTAATGTACGGCTATATCGGTAGTGTTCCCCTCTACAAAAAGCTTATGCACGAGATATTCTTTCTTGGCGATGGCTTTAATGAGGTAATCATCAAACTGATCAGGGCGGTCTTCTTTGTTTGCGTTATTAATAAAACACATGCTGTAGCTAAGGTTGTCCGCATCCTCACCATGGGTTAAATAAGTTTCATTTTCCTGATGATCCACGATTCGTAAACCCCGAACGAACTCTGGCTGGTCTTTATCGGCAAAATTAATATCAAGCCGATCAACATCAAAACGTTTGCTGCGGTAAACATTCCAAATATTGAATCGATATCCTTCTACATAGGTATAGTCGCGCATACTTACTCCTTCATTAAGTTGTTTTTTGTAGCCCATTTAGCCCATTACTCAGTGTAAAAACCAAGAGGCTCATAGAATGAGCCTCTTGTTAATTCAGACCTATGATTTAGGCCCTCGCTTTCTTTTGCTTGGCTTAGTGGGTGGCACCGATACAGTTAGCCCTTCTGTAAATATCGGCTCAGTTGGTTTAACTACCTTTTGTGTTGGCACTGTCAATCGGCCGCCAATTTGCAGTGCTTGCTGATAGATTGGGGAATCGTCTGGAACTAAGTCCCTTAAAATTACTTTAGCCATTTTGACCTCCTTTTGTTGGCTTTGATTTTGCAATCTTATCCAGTTTTTCAAGTCGTTCAATTTCAACACCAACCGTACTAATGATTACAACTCCTCCCTTATAAATCGGGTCATTGGGGTCTGCCATGGTGAATCCCAGCGACAATGCTTTTTCTACTAAACTCTGTTTCTTTTTGCTCATACCATCTCCTTTTTAGCTGCTTTGTCAAAATGACGGGCGCAGCAAGTTGGAATAAATCCGCCCTACTAATTGATTGCTACCCTGCTAAAAGAGCATCGATGATGCCAACCCATTTCTCCTCAACCTCCTCAGTTGACCACTGCGCTATTTCAACTGCAAGCTCACTAGCCTCGGGATCGGTGACATCCAGTTTTTGAGCACCGTAAAAAATAGAATAGATCCCATCAATTTTCCAAATTTTGATTCTTTTTCCGACCATTACTACTTCTGCGGGCACAGAAACGCCGCCATGTATTAAACGTGCCATAGTTATTTCTCCAAATTGTTAAAGAACGTGGGCTTAAAACAGAAAAGCCCTCTTAAGAGAGGGCTGGCAGATGAAAACGGTGAACCGTTTAGTTACCCTTTCGGGTCACATCCGCTGTTAGCGTAAGCACCTTGCTCGGTAAGCAGGTTGCTGGGGCACAAGCCCATCTCTTAATGTAAGATTGAATTGTAAATACTATTTTTGATGGGTGTCAAGTTTATTTTTAATATGATGAAAATTATCTTATTGCTGGTGGGCACCCTTAGTGCACCACTTCTTTTTGCTGACTCCTCTAGTTGTTATTCAATTAATGACGTCGATAAAAAGAATTATTGTCTTGGCATTTCTAAAAATGATGCTTCTTATTGCTATTCAATTAGGGAAGAGGACCTTAAAAACCTGTGTCTAGGCCAAGCGAAGCATGATAAATCGTATTGTTACTCTATTCGGTCAAGCGATACCAAGAATCTCTGTTTAGGTTTAATGAAATAAGGATCAAACAATTGGAGTTCAGGGGCCTACTCCGCAGTTATCTTGCCATTCTTCACCACTACCGCCCATTTAGCTATCTCTGCCTTTAAAAAGCGATCGGCTTCTTCAGGTGAGTTACCAATGACTTCTGAGCCCCCATCAATAAGCCGTTGACGAACCTCAGGGGTGTTCAACGCTTTAACTACTTCAACATTCAGCTTATTAATAATCTCTTTTGGAGTGCCAGGGGGTGCCACCATACCGAACCAAGCTACTGCTTCAAAGCCTTTAACGCCAGACTCTGAAAGCGTAGGCACATCAGGTAGCTGCGGATGACGTTTGAGGGTAGTAACTGCTACGGGTCGTAATTTGCCACTCTTAAAGTGAGGCATCAGGGCCACTAAATTATCAAACATCACCTGAATTTGCCCGCCCATCAAATCAAGATGGGCTGGTCCAGATCCTTTATAAGGAACATGGGTCATATTGATGCCAGCATCTAATTTTAATTTCTCGGCGGTTACATGATGAGAAGTACCAACACCTAAAGAGCCAAAATTTACTTTGGTTGGATTGGCTTTAGCGTAATCAATAAATTCACGCACATTTTTTGCTGGAAAAGTAGGATTAACGGCTAAGGCCAATGCAGAATTAGTAAAGACGGTAACAGACACAAATGCACTAGTGTCATACTTCAGATTGGTATAAGCGCTTGCGCTGATGGGTAAAGCCGCCGTTGAAATTAAGAGCGTATAGCCATCAGGAGGTGCCTTTGCTACATAATCATTCGCAATCGTACCTCCACCACCAGCCCTGTTCTCTACTAAAAATGGTTGGCCCATCGATAGCGTTAAGCGCTCAGCTACTGAGCGCGTCACTGTATCCGATGCTGAGCCTGCAGCAAAAGGCACAATTAACTTTACTGGCTTAGATGGGTAAACATCTGCCCATGAAAGACTTGTGTACATCATTGTCGTAATGACTAGCAAGCAATGCAAGCATCGTTTTTTTAAGATCATCATTAAGCGGTTACCTCCAATGGTATGTAGTCGCGCTCTAGGGTGGTGGTTCTCCGTAAATCGCGACGCACTGAGAGGTCATAGCGGCGGCCACGATGCAAGGTTGTGCGGTTATCCCACATTACATAATCACCGGGCTGCCAGTGATGTGAATATACAAACTGTGATTGCGTAGCATGTTCAATTAACTCGGCCACCAACAACCGCCCCTCAGGCACTGTTAAATCGCTAACCTCGGTAATATGGACACTGGGAAATAAAACCTTACGGCCTGAACCCGAGTGTATGTGCACTAAAGGTCGCCTAACAGGCGGAAATTTAGCCAACTGCTCCTCGGTATAGTGCTCATCACCCAAAGCAATACGAGAATGAAAAGCAGAATGCAAACCTGTGCGCCCCCCAACATACTGCTTGGTTTTTTCTGGCAACGCATCCCAAGCGGCGCGTAAATCAGCCCACTCCGATTGACCGCCCTCTTCGGGAACAATGACTGCAGATAGCATCGAATATTTAACTGGGATATTTTGGAAAGTACTATCGCTATGCCACAATTGATTAGCCAAGACGCCCAACAACTTTTTGTTATCTCGCTTAGCGATTGATCCATCTAAAGCTACATTACCTATATCGATGAGCTGCTCATGCTTAAAACGGGTAGGCGCCCCTGTAGCTTTACGTAAGCCTGAATCTAATGGGCCAAATTGTTGTGAATAGTCAATTTGCTCATCTTGCGTTAATGGCTGACCTCGAAAAACGAGGACTGCATATTGATCCATAGCACGATCAATCGCTCGTATGGTTTCCTCATCCTGTGGATTTCTTAAATCAATACCACTAGCAATCCCAACAAAATGAGGTCTTGCTGGATTTTCTGGTTTAATTATCAAACTCATTAGTATTCTCCAATTGAGAAAGGCTAAACATAACAAGGACCATCAATTAATGGATGATCTTTGATGAAGTCTAAATTAATTTTCATGCCAATGCCGATACCATCATAAGGCCTAACAAAACCATCTGCATCTAGTACATAGGCTACCTTATCCATCATCTCATCTCTAAAAGGATTTAGCGAAGTAACATCACCCTCGAAATACCCTGGGTTATCAACCGCGCAGAGATAGTGAATGGTGGTTGCCATATTAATTGCAGTAGCCGAGGTATGTGGATTCACAGTGAGCTTATTAGCACTAGCCATAGCTGCAATCCGCATTGATTCAGTCACGCCACCCGCCTTAGACAAGTCGGGCTGCATAAATTGCACATCCCCATCCTCAATTAAGGTAGCGAACTCATAGCGGGTGAAATGGTTTTCACCCGCAGCAAATGGCACTCTCCCCAAGCTGCGTGCCATCCGATAAGCTTTTCGATCTTGCGGAGGAAATGGCTCTTCAATCCAATTAACGCCAGCCTCATCAAAGGCGGGCATCACTTTACGAACATCTAGTAAGGTGTAGTTTGTATTCGCATCTACTAGCAGATCGATCTCGGACCCTACTGCTTTTCTTACTGCTAGCACGCGAGCAATATCTTTTTCAGCGGTATCGCCAACCCGTAATTTCAATGCCCGATAGCCTGTGGCCACATGCTCTAAAGCTTCTCTCGCTAACGAATCGGGCTCTTGCCAGCCCAAAGCAATGCCGCCAGCATAAGCCTTAATTTTTTTAGATGAGCCTCCTAGTAAGCGATACAAAGGCTGCCCATCTACTTGCGAACGAATATCCCACAAAGCGATGTCAATTCCACTTAGGGCAAGAACGGCAGCTGCCCCCATGCCGTGAGTCGAGATTTGCATCTTATAGACCCGTGCCCAAATGCCATTAATATCTGAAGCGTCTTGATTTAATACCAACTCGCGCATGGTGGTATCAATTAATTTAGCAATGGCGCCAGGCGCTCGCCCATGATGCGCCTCCCCCCACCCCACATGTCCATCTTCGGTCTCAATGCGCACCAATACCGAATCACGTTTAACGCTTCTACCAATACCCAAGCGCACTGATTTATTTTCAGGCACTGGGAATGAAATAGGCACAGCCTCTAATTTAACGATTCGCATGGGATTTTTCATGGTCACAACATTCTAGTTAGTAAATACGGTGGGATTAACTGTATTGTCGGGGCGATCCCCGCGCAATAAAGCTAACATTGTTTTTACAGCACCCTCACTCATGCCACGCATACTACTCGCAGTAATAGAGGCCAGATGAGGCGTTATAAGTAAGTTGGGGCAATTAAAAACTTCTTCTTGTCCAGTTAAAGGATGCTCATCATGCACATCCATGGCTGCCCCAGCAATTTTGCCTGCCTTCAGAGCTGTAATGATAGCTTTAGTATCGACCACGGGTCCGCGCGCTACATTAATTAAGATGGCATTGGGCTTCATGAGTGCAATGGCACTTGCGTCAACTAAGCCGCGTGTTTGATCATTCAGGGGACAACAAATGGCAATCACATCAGCCTGAGAAAATAAATCGTTCTTGCTCACTGCGCGAATATGTTTAGGTAAATTTTCTGGGCGCCTCGTTAAGGCGACCACTTGCATATTTAAGCTACTGGCAGCTTTTGCTAAAGCGCTGCCAATGGCCCCCACGCCAATAATGCCTAAGGTAGTAGTTTGAATTTCTGTTACATCATCTGCTAATGGGCGAGCAGTTGCCCAACCTTTATCTCTCAGTATTGAGTCAATGACATGCAGACGCCGACGGAAATGAAAGATAACTGCGAGGCAATATTCCACTACCGCATTCGTATTCGATCCGGGCAAATTGGCTACGGCGATATTCTTTTTAGTAGCCGCCTCAACCGGTATGAAATCAAGCCCAACCCCATGCCGTACCACCGCCTTCATCTGTTTTGCATTCTCAAAAATATCGGCTGGCAACTGAGAACGCACTATTAACCCATTGCAATCGCCAATTAAGGCTTTAAGGGTTGCAGGCTTCGTATCTGGGGCTACCACCACCTCACAGTGTTGAGCTAATTCTTCAAAAAAATGAGGATGAATTGGATTTGTTAGTAATACCTTTGGCTTCTTACTCAAGAAAAAGAACCCCTTGTTTTATTGGATTTTGATGACTGCACAAGTAAACTAGTTGCTAGACTCAAAAAAATAATATTCTTATGAAACTCGGTATTGATCTAAAACGCTGCGATTAATTTCAATTCCTAAGCCGGGTCCAGTTGGAATTTTTACCTTACCATTGTGTTGCTCAATGGGCTCAATCGACAGAAGATCGCGGAATGGATTTTCACATTGCTCTAATTCTAATAATGGAGGGTTACCTTTAAAACTTGGGGGTTGATCAGGCAGTGCAGCCAAGAAATGCAAAGTAGCAGCCAAACCAATGGCAGAACCCCAAGCATGCGGCACACACTCCACCCCATGAGCGCTAGCTAGAGTGGCGATCTTACGGCACTCACTTATTCCTCCGGCGGCACAGACATCAGGCTGCACAATATCCATGGCTTTTCTTACCACTAGATCACGGAAGCCCCAGCGGGTAAATTCATTCTCACCCCCTGCGACAGCCATATCTAAGGCACGGGTGACCTCAACATAGCCATCAATATCCTCTGGTGAAATAGGTTCTTCAAACCATTCCACATCGAATTGCTCTAACTCGCGGCCAATACGAATTGCTTGCGGTACAGTAAAGCAATGATTGGCATCAACCATCAGCCGAATATCATCGCCAATTGCTTTGCGCACTGCTTCAACACGCTTGATATCAAATTTGGGATTACCCAAACCAATCTTCATTTTGATTGCTGTAAAACCGTTACCTTTAAATTCCAGGGCCTCTTCAACTGCCTCTTCGATTAAGCGATCCATATCAATAAAATATAGTCCCGTAGCATAGGCAAACACCTCGGTGCGGTAAGAGCCGCCAATTAATTTATGAATGGGCTGACCACAACTCTTACCAATAATGTCCCACAGGGCAATATCAATACCGCTAATTGCTGAAATCGCCATTCCTCTAGTACCGTAATCTTTAATGCGGTTGTAGAGCTCCTCCCAAATCACTTCTACATCAAATGAGTCCATGCCCAGAATACGCGGCGCATACTGGGTATCGATAAAACTTTTTGCAACTGCTGATGGACCATAACATTCGCCCCAACCAACAATGCCATCAACGGTTTCGATTTCGACAATACAAGATCCACGGGTTTTATAAATCCACCCTCTTGAAGATGTAAAGGGTTTTGCAACCGGAGCCGAAACAACGTGGCACGTGACTTTCTTAATTTTTGACATGAATGAAGGCTTTCAGCTAGAAAATTATTTCTTTTCTGTTGTAAATATTTTTGGACCAACTACAGCGAGTGTTTTAGTAACGGCCACGATTTCTTCACCAAGTGCTTTGCCTGTTACATCATCTACTTTAGCTCCACCCTCTTCAGAGGCCTTCTTAAATCGTGGGTCTTGAATTGCCTTACTAAAAATAGTGATCAAGCGATCTTGCACGGCTTGCGGGGTTTTTGCAGGCGCAGCGATATATGCCATCTGCACAAGTGGCCCAAAAGGAAAAACATCAAAGCCTTTTTCTTTAAAGGTTGGAACGTTCGGCAAAGTTTTAATCCGGTCATTGGCAAATACGCCGATGGGCTTTACAAGGCCAGCATCAATTTGTGTTTTACTTTCCGACGGTTTTAAAACTGCAGCATCAATTTGCTTACCTGCCAAATCAACAATAACTTTCGATCCACCTGTATAAGGAATAGTAATAATTTCAGTATTTACGACTCTCCCAGTCATCACAGCAAAAATATGATTCAAGTTATTGCTGCCAGGTGTGCCAATCGAAATCTTGTTTGGATTCTTTTTAACCATAGCGAGAAAAGCATCTAAATTTGTCGCCGGCCCATCGCCAGGCACTAGTAATAACAATTGATCTGTCGTTACTCTGGCTATAGGTGCAAATTGATCATTTTTTAAAGTGGTTAAATTTTGCGCAATCATCGCCATGGTTGAGCTTGTGCCCATGCCAACTGTATAACCATCAGGCTCTGCATTAGCCACTTTGCCCATGCCGATTGAACCCGTAGCCCCAGCTATGTTTTCTACCACCACCTTAATGCCTTGCTCTGCAATTAGCTGCGATAAAAGTCTGGCAGAAATATCATTAGAGCCGCCTACATTCCAAGGTACGATGAGGCGAATTTCTTTATTAGGAAAAGGTTCGGCTGCTTGCCCTAAACCTGAGTAATGTAAGGCTACTGAAGCACATAAAAAACCCATTACTTTCGAAATATAACTTATTTTTTTCATTTTATTGTCCCCTAATATTTTTCTTTATCTTATATCAAACTCAAAATTAAGGCTCAGAACCTTCAACTTCCAGCGCTCTAAACTACTTATTGCTGCTGATTTTCCCAAAACTCTAAAATCTGCCGCCCCAATTCATCTTCACTGCTATTAAAGTGGGCCACAATCGACATGTGATTATGCATTGCCTTTTCTAATAACAAAGGCTTTGCCGAGCGAACCTCTGCTAATTTTCTAGCAAAGGCTTTCCCATATACATCTAAGAGCGGATTTTCAAATTCTGCCACCACTACTAAGGTTGGCAAGGAGCTATTAGCCACGTATGTCAGCGGTGATTTTTCAGCATATTGATTTTCATCTGCACCAAAATAAGCGCGTACTCCTTCAGCATTCGGATTTTCTGGCAGAACGTCTGCCTTTAAACGTGCAGAAATTAAAACTAGCGCCTCTAGATATTTACCAAAACAAGCTACGGCAGGATCAAACACATAAGCAGCTGCATGAGTACCGCCAGCGGAATGGCCAATTAATAGAATTTGTTTAGGATTGCCGCCAAATTGAGCAATATGGTTATGCACCCATTCAATTGCCAAAGCCACATCAATGCCACCAGCAGGGTATGTTGCTGCTGGTGCCAAACGATATTCAACGTTGACTCCGATATAGCCTTGATGGGCAAACCAATATAAAACATTGTCATACAAGCTATCGGTGGTACATTTTGCACCCCGTACAAAGGCACCGCCATGCACAAAAATGACTACGCCAGCATTTTTTACCTGCGCAGGAATAAAAATATCCAGTACTTGCCGAGTATCTTCGCCATAAGCTAAATTGCGTTCAACGGTAATGTCCTCATTATTCATTAAAGCATGCAAAGGGGCGTAGAGGTCTTTTACTTCTTGGCTATACCGCTGAATATCGCTAGCCCAGGAATTGCCAATTCTCTGTAGGCTAGGAAATAAAGCTACAGGAATTTGACTAGGGGCCACAAGCTAGATGAGAAATTTTTCGACGCTTAAATAATGAATTAAGGGGCCAAGTTTGCCAACTTCACAACCGTTACCCACTTTGCTGCTTCCTCGCGCACAAAGCGCTCATATTCTTGTGGCGTTGCGGTCTCGGGTTCAGCACCCAACTCACGCAAACGTTTTTGCATTTCCGGATTTTTAATTACTGCAGTAATTTCAAGATTTAATTTATTAATAATAGCTATCGGCATTTCTGCAGGGCCAAAAATACCAAACCACGCGCTTACTTGATAATCGGCTAAACCACTTTCTCGCATGGTTGGCACTTGGGGCAATAAAGATGTGCGTGCTTTACTAGTTACTGCCAGAGCCTTCACTTTTCCTGCTTGAATCATCGGTTGCGCAGTGGCGATTAAATCAAACATGATTGGCACATGACCGCCAATAACATCATTTAATGCTGGCGCACTTCCTTTATAAGGTACATGCACTAAATTAATTTGTGCAGCTGAAGCTAGCATAACGCCCGCTAAATGATTTGACGTGCCTGGGCCCGCAGATGCGTAACTGACTTTCTCAGGATTTGCCTTAGCATAGGCAATTAATTCACCCACATTATTACGAGGAAAAGTGGGGTTGGCTACCAAAACAAATGAGATGGCGGCCACAGGTGCAATCGCGACAAAATCTTTGATTGGGTCATAGCCAACCTTAGTCATCGCAGGATTAATCGCATTCGAGCTAACGGTGCCTAATAACAAGGTATAGCCATCGGGAGCCGCACTCGCAACTGCCTTTGCACCAATTGCTGTACCCGCTCCCGCGCGATTTTCAATCAAAATAGTCTGTCCCAAGCGTTCGCCCAATTTTGGCGCTAGTGCTCTCGCCAAAATATCAGCTGAACCGCCAGGGGGATAGGGCACGACTAAGGTAATCGGTTTCTGCGGGTAAGTTTGTTGGGCTAATGCAGGGAGGCTAAATAAAGCTACTGTCAGCACTAGTAATTTAGAAAAACTGTTCAATTCCTTAATCTCCCTTAATAACAATATTTTTCTTAACTTGATAACTGAGCTAAGCCGTCTAGCTCTGGAATAGCAGGAATCTCAACTCCGTAAGGGGCGACGTCAGCGCGAATGCGGTCTAAAGCATTGCGGATCACTTCTACTTCCTCATCGGGATGCGTAGCACCCAAACCATATTCAGATGCGAGCGCCCTGTTACGCCCTGCACGCTTACGCTCATCCTCCGGCAAGTTCACCACTGAATACACACCATTAAGCAAGCTGCCACGTAATTTTTTGGAGAACTTTTCCCCAATCAGGCGCTTTTCATCAGCACTTAAAGTTTCAAAAAAACGTCGCATAATGATTCGACCAAACTGAATATGGCGAGCTTCATCACGCAAAATTAATTTACAGGCCATGCGGATCGATTCAAAGCGAGCATTTTCATATCGTGCTTGCAACAATTCACCTGATAATTGTTCAAATAAGGTATTGACTGCTAAGCCCGCAAAAAAACTCATCGCCTTTTCATCACGTTCATCATGAAAACGGGGAATGACCAATTTAAAGTAATCAGCTCGTGGCTCGTCGTGATATCCGCCTAAATTTTTGGCAATTAATACCGAGGCTTCATGGTGGCGTAACTCTTCAGCAATAAAATTGACAATATGCTGCTTAATTTCAAACGGCTGGTGAGCAAAAATAGCTTCGCGAAGGCGTTCTGTTCCATAAGCGATGGCGCCATGCTCCATCCACGAGCGCAAGCTCCACCACTCGCCCCCAGCCTCTCTTACCTCTTGGGGTAAATCGGCATCCCGAATATCAGCAAAATCAATGTGATCAGGATTCCACGTTAAATCGCGCGCTTGCTGGCAAAGATGCCAGACTTCATCATATTGAACTTGAAAACGAATTGGATAAGGATTAGGTACTGTGATTACTTCTTCTAACATAGAGGCTTGCATGTCAATTCTCTCTTTAAAATAAGTTAAGTAGAAATCCAATATTGCAAACTACTATATTTAGGCGCATCAAATAACAAAGAAACATCGGCCTCAGCTGGCAAAGTAATTAGGTAAGCAATGACGCAGGCTGCGGCGACACATAATAATCCAACCAGTAATGTCCAATTGCGGAAATTTGCACGCATGCTTAGCCTTTTTAAATTCACTTTATTATCCATCACTATTTGCCAATTATTCATTAGCTTACCACCTTTATATATTGATTCTCAAGCGCATCAACCGCTAGATTTCTCGGGAACTCACCTCAGGAAACCTTAGCCAACTCTTGTAAGTCTGTATTTGAAATTAGCATATGCCAGCGCTATAGGGTGTAATTGGCTGACTCAAAAAAGGGTGTAATTGGGTATAAAAATGGGGAAATTTCCAAATAGCTCATATTTATTGGGTGTTAGCGCCGTTACCAGATCTCTCACTCAAAATTGTGGAACTTGATGGCGAGCACGGCAAGATCGCTATCAGTGTCGTTATTCGAATGACTGGCGCCAATCGAAATGCTCTAAAAGAGCACTTCAGAAAGCTGGCTCAGTTAAACCATCTTGAGCAACATGACCAAGGCCATGGCGTTTGGCACTCTCTAAGTTGCTGACGTTGGACAAAAGAAGAAATCCTTAATTTTCCTCTAGCCCAAAGGGGTTCAGGGGATCGTCTGAAGGAACAAAATCCCCCCATTTAAATAATCCACTGGCCCTCACTAGAATTTCATCTTTGTGCTTAATAAGTCCTTGAACAAATAGCAAATTACTTGTAGATCGAAGTGGTTCACACGTACCCTCAATCCAAGATCCTAAGTTTGCAGGCGCTAAAAAATCAAGTTGTAAGCTAATAGTTGGCGTAAATCTTCGAGTTATGCCAAGAGCATACATAGCGCCATAAGGCAGCAACATATCAGCAAAAGTAGATAACATACCGCCGTGGCAAATGCCATGTGGATTACAGTGACGCTGCTCAACCACCATACCCATAGAAAATTGCTTGTTGCGTAAAGTAGCATACAGCGGTCCGTTATTAGATATAAATAACCCCCCAACATTAATTTCTTTAAAACCTGCTGGAATGTAATTGTTGTTACTCATATCAGCCTATCGGATGACCTGGGAACCTATCTTCCAGCTAACATTCTAACTGCTGTGTACGTTAGTACTAAAACATTATCCTGATTAAAAACATTAATTAATGATGTAACAATCGCTCGATTATTTTTAGAAGTTGGACGAATACCAATGATCTTTACGATTGCCCAAACTGAGTCGCCAACAAAAGTTGGGGCAACTGCTTTTTGAACAAGTTCAAGCATTGCCAAGCCAGTACCCTGAATCATTGATTGGAAAAGAAGACCTTCAATTAAGCAATATGTGAGGGCTGCAGGAACAACCCTGCCGGTAATTGCCCCAGTTTGACTGCTGAAATCTTTATCAATAAAGATTGCTTCAACCATGCCAGTGGTGTTGATGAAGTTGACCAAGTCAGTCTCAGTAACTGTTCTTCGGAATGTCCTAAATTCCTGATCTATAGCAATATCTTGCCAATAAAAGCCCTGTCCTACACAGGGTAAATTCATTACATTATCGGGAACTTTACTATCTGTATTTAATTGTGGAGTAGTTGTCATTTTTGTATTTCCTGTTGGATGGATTTTATTTCGAAAAACTCTTTAAAACCATAAAGCCCGTATTCTCTTCCATTTCCAGACTGCTTATAGCCACCAAATGGCGCCAGAGTATTAAAGGGGGCCCCATTAATGTCAACTTGGCCAGTACGCATATGACGCGCAAATTGCATTGCTCGATCAATATCATTGGACCAAACAGCCCCTCCTAATCCATAAATAGTATTGTTTGCAATCTCCAAGGCCTCGTCTTCATCTTTGTAAGTAATAATCGAAAGGACGGGACCAAATATTTCTTCTTGCGCAACGGTATTATCTGGCTCCACCTTGCCAAGCACAGTTGGTTGTACAAAATTTCCATTCAACAACTCATTTGGTATTTCAGCTTCACCAACAATAACTTCTGCACCCTCTTTTTTTGCCGTAGCAATGTAATTACTAATGCGATCTTTTTGGGCGGATGAGATAACTGGGCCAAGACGAGTCCCCTCTAAAAAGGGATCACCAATCTTCATTTTCTCGACTGCTGCTAAGACAATAGTCTTTGCTTCCTCATATTTACTCTCGGGAATCAATAAACGCGTGTGAGCTAAGCAGGTTTGTCCAGAATTTAAAAAGCAAGAATTCAAAGTTCCTTTAATTGCTTTAGTTAAATCGGCATCATCTAAAACAACCGAACTCGATTTACCACCTAACTCTAGAGCTACACGCTTAATAGACTGTGATGCTATTGCTCCAACTCGCTTGCCAGCTCTAGTAGAGCCGGTAAACGATACCATGTCGACTTTGGGATTTGATACCAATGATTCGCCCACATCTTGGCCGTTACCCATGACCAAATTAAATACCCCCGGAGGAAATCCTGCTTCATGAATGATTTCAGCCAAAGCAATTGCATTTAATGGGGCTAATTCAGAGGGCTTTAGTACAACTGTGCAACCAGCAGCTAAGGCAGGCGCAATCTTATGAGTTATTTGTATCAACGGAAAATTCCATGGGGTAATACAGGCTACAACTCCAATGGGCTCATAAATCAACAATGAGTTCCCAACTGACTCCTCATACTTGAATTCTCTAGCGATTTGAGCGTAATGTTTCCAGCTGCCTATGGCATTACCAACCTGAATCATTTTTGAGAGCTTGAGAGGCATGCCTACTTCACTTGTAATCATCTCTGCGAATAAATCGCTTTTAGCTAACAAAAGTTCTGTGACTCGGTCGAGTAAATCAGCGCGCTCATTCGAAGTCTTTTTGGACCATGCAGGAAAAGCTTGATAAGCTGCATCAACCGCTATATTTACATCGATCAAATTACCGGCTGGAATATTTGCAAGTATTCCACCTGTAGTGGGATTCAAAACCGGAATAGTTAGATCAGAATTTGAATCTAACCATTTCCCATTAATATAAATTTGATTTTTCATCTTTTACCAGCTGGATAATGGATTAGCCATTCGAATAAGTTTTTCGTATACCTTGAGTTAGGGATGGAATTTTTAACCCTACGCTTTGCAAATCTTCGATAATCATCTTAACGAAGATCCCTCGAATAGTATTATTAGAAGCTGTTTTTAAGCCTGCTTCGAAATATGCAGTTTCATTAAAAGAGTCATCGGCTCCGAATGTATCTAGAGCGTATGGGAAGCATTGGTCTAAAGCCTCTTGCCCTAAAGATTGAATCTCCCAAGGGGCGATATATTTAATACGACTAAGCCAAGTTTCTGCAAGGCGCTCTTGTTCGTCATAGTGAACTCCAGACCAAACGGCCAATGGAATTAATGAAGAACCAAATGTAGCCAAAGTTGCAGCTTGTGTCACACGGGCTGCAACTAACTGTTGCACAGCAATTCCAACCCAAGAGCTTGGTAATTTCTGCTTTAAAAATTCAACCTTATTTTTACTACCAGTAAGCGTACGCTCAGCTTCATCCGCCAATGGATTTGGATCAACCTTCAGCTTCCGTAGCATTTTAGCTATGGCCAGACCAGCAGCACGATCTGCTGACATCTGCAAAGCCACCTCATGCTTTAACTTAGGCGTTGGCGCAACAAACACAGCCATCTCATTTTGGCGCGCATATTTAGCTGAAAGCCATCCAGAAAGTAAGCGTATTGCAAGTTGATGTCGGTCAGCCGGCAAGTCAGTCACTTCAAGAAACATATCAAAGGCATTCACTTCTTCAGGAGGGTAATCTGATCTAATACCCTTCCATCTTGCATCAGGAATTTTTAAATTCAGCGCTTTTAAATCTCGCTCAAGTGATTCAACCCAAAGTGCGCGAGATTGGTTATTAGTTAATGTTTTAATTCCTAGATCAAGATAGCGTTTCTCATTTGGGGTACCAACACCACCAAAAATATCTAAGCAGGATGGGTAAAACTTATCTACTGCTTCCTGGCAGCCTTGCGAACTTCCCTCTTCAACCAGGCGCTTTGCGTAACTTACCCCCATTTTGGTGTGGCCCAGAGCTTCATCAACATAATTTTTTGCATTCCATACCGCTAAAGGAATAAAACTAGAACCCAATCCACCAATTGACTGAATACCGCCAGTTCGCTCAGCCAAAACCCGAGTCATAGAGCGCTCAACCCAATCCTTCATTTGAATTTTGAAGTAATCCAACTTTCGGTCACCCTCCATCACAGATGATTCTGCTTGCTTAATCAATGGTCCAGGGTCAACGCCCATGTCTTCCAATACTTTGGCCACGCCAAGTCCATGAGCTTTTTCTTGTGCTATCTGAAAATCAAGCCAAGTTTTATCTTCTACTGTTGGGCAAATTGAACCGGAACGGTCAGGCGCATCCGCATACTCTGATTGCAATTGAACCGTAAGCATCTTTACAACCATTGCTTTAGCATCATCCGATAATTCGCTACCTTTGCGGAACAATTGACGTTCTTTAATATTCTTTGTTGGTTTCACCTTTACCTCTCCTCAAATAATCAATTAAATTAAATCCAATGAATTAGCGACCCTTGAATTTAGGCGGACGTTTTTCAAGCATTGCTGCCCTACCCTCTAGTCGATCTTCTGTTGCTCGCAGAAGTCCACCCAAATATGCTTCCAAGCGAATTCCCTCTGCAATAGGCAAATCCAAACCTTTTAGGATGACTTCACGGCCATATTTAATTGCGAGCGGGGCTTTGGCAGCAAGCTTGCCAGCCCAGGAACGAGCCTCCTCCATTAGTTCCTCAGGGGGTAAGACACGATTGACTAAATTGAGCCGTAATGCAGTCATGGCATCAATGCGCTCCCCCATCAATATCAATTCCATTGCAATAGATGGGCCGGCTAGTTGAGCAATCCTCTGAGTTGCCCCTCCAGCTGGAATAGACCCAAAAGTAATCTCAGGCATCGCAAAGAATGCGGCCTCCGAAGCTAAACGAAAGTCACAAGCCAATGCTAATTCAAAACCTCCACCTAAAGCAAAACCATTTACCGCAGCAATGGAGGGCTTCCCGGTATTGGCAAGAGCGACCCGAAAATCACCCGACCATCTAGACTCGACTGAATCAATCACGCTTTCATCTACACTTCCATCTTTGAGATCTGCCCCAGCAGAAAATGCTCTTCCCGCACCAGTAATAATGATGACTTGTAAATCTGCGCTATCTCTAAACGCATTGAAAACAGACTGCAATTCATCTCTACATAAAGCATTTATGGCATTTAATTGATCGGGCCTATTAAGGGATAATTCAAGAACCTTATCTTTGGTAGAAATAGATATGGTTTCAAACTTGGCGTTTAGGGTCATTGCTCCTCCTGGTTAATGGATTTTTCTAGTTCCAAAACAATTTTTACCACTCTTTTTTTATCAACTTTTCCACTTGCGTTACGAGGAAGCTCGGTGGTAATAAAAATATTCTTTGGTAATTTATAGGCTGCTAACTTTTGTCTACAAAACTCCATCAAGTCTATTTTTATATCTGGAGAATTGGGGTCTTTTAAAATAACTACAGCTGTTATCGCTTCGTCCCATTCAGGGTGCGGTCTACCAAACACTATGACGTCAATGACTTGATCATGCTCAGCTATAGCATTTTCAACCTCTGCTGGCTGCACCGACATTCCCCCAGTATTAATGATTTCGCTAGAGCGGCCATCAAGGTGGAGGGCCCCATTTTTATCAAAATGCCCAGTATCGCCAGTATGAAACCAGCCATCCTCGGTAATCGACTGCTGAGCACTTTCTACATCCCCTAGGTAACACGTAAATGCAGTTGGCGTAAATATTTGAATCTCACCAATTACTCCGCGTGGCATTTCAATGCCGTGGTCATTCATAATCCTAATGCCTGCTCCCAGTAAAGGATAGCCCACGCAACTTGCATTGATAGATCGTAACGGATCATCGGGTAAATACTCGAAAGAAGCAATATTGCTTGCCTCGGTCATTCCATAGGTAACTTCAAATGGTATCTTAGGAAAAATTTTAAAAATTTTATTCCTAATTGATTCTGGTAAAGGGCCTGCAGTCCATTGCAATTTTTTTATATGACTTAAATTGCAGTTATTCTCTTCGAGATATTGAAGCATTCTTTTAGCAAAAATCGTAGGGTGCACGTATAAATGTGTCACTTGATTTTTTTGTACTTCATCCATAATGCACTCAACTGAAGTATTGCTAGGAATGATGAGTGAACCACCGGCAATTAGGATAGCAAAGGGGCCTGTCAACGAGCCACCGGTATGGGCCATTGGTGCCCTAGCCAGCAATATATCTTCTGAAGATAATGTTCGAGCCAGCATACCAAGCCCCCAAACAACACTTTGATTCGATCTAACGATTCCCTTGGGTTGCCCTGTGCTTCCAGCAGTAAAATAGATTGCACAGGGGTCTTCAAGACTTCTGTTAATAAACTTTTCAAGTTGGGGCGATGTTTGCACTATGTCTTCAAGCGCCAATATTCCCAGTTTTGTATCGCTCGCATTCGCAATGATGATCATTTCAGGAAAAACTTTTCGGATTTCATTGCATAGGCTAACTTGGTCTTTACTGTTAATAATGATTCCAGATGCCTTTGATGTATTGAGAATATTTACAAGTTCATTTTTTGTAGCGAGCGCATTAATTGGAATCACAACCGCTCCAGCCCTAACAATGCCCCACCATGCCTCGATAAACTGGATGCCATTGGGTGCCATGAGAATTACTCTGTCATCAGGATGAAGACCGGCATTTATTAGGCCTTGCGCAATTCTGCTTGTTCGGTCCTCTAATTGTGAATACGTCCTTTCTTCACTAGCAGATCGAAGTGCAATTTTTGCCTCAAAACGGTGGGCAGAAGCTACAAAAAGGCTAGCTGCATTTAGCTGATTTGGCGCATTAAGATGCATTAATAGGGCTTCTATTTGACATATTAGGTAGCATACTAACTTAATTTGTGGTAGAGAAAAATAGTAAAAACCCTAATATACAAATATCTTGTTAGCGAGCTAACTATAAAAAAATTAAAAAAAGAGATAAGCCATGCAAAAGAAACTATCAATCTGGTCAACAACGGTTTTAATTTTCTTACTCTCAATTGATGTAAGTGCGCAAAATTTTCCTAACAAACCAATAAAAATGGTTGTCCCATATGCCGCAGGAGGTTCGGCCGATGTATTAGCAAGACCCATATCTATCGCAATGGGACAAGCATTGGGGCAAACTGTATTCACAGAGTTGAAGCCTGGCGCAGGCGGTAATATTGGAGCTGAGTTCGTTACTAAAAGTGCGCCAGATGGATACACCTTATTGTTTGCGTCCCTAAGTCTCTCGACTAGTGTGAGTTTTGCGAAATTAAATTTTGACCCTAGATCTGATTTAAAACCAATAGCAGGCATCGCTACATTGCCTAGTCTACTATTGGTTTCTGGCAAATCAAATATCAAAAATTTTGATGATTTAATTAATGAAGCAAAAAAGAGTAATGTTAACTTTGGTTCTGCAGGGCCCACTACAGGTAGCCATCTGTTTGGAGAGCTTGTTAAAAGCAAATCAAAAACTAATATGGCTCACATTCCATATAAAGGCAGTGGTGCCGCCTATCCTGATCTAATTGCCGGAAGAATTACTTATATGTTTGATGTTATGGGCTCTGCCCTACCGCAAGTAAATGCAGGTCAAGTAAGGGCTATTGCAGTCACCTCCTCAAAAAGATCTAGCGCCTTACCTGATGTGCCAACTTTAAATGAATTGGGTTATCCTGGTTTTGATGTCGGGACTTGGTTTGGGATATTTGTTCCTTCTGCCACGCCTACACAAATACAAAATAAGCTAGAAGAGGCGGTATTGGCGGCACTAACAACCCCCGAAGTCATGAAGCAACTTTCTTCAGTAATGGCTGAGCCAGTTCCAAGAAAAGGGGCTGAATTTAGTCGTTGGTATATAGAGGACACTGAAAAGTGGGCAAAACTTGCAAAAGAAGGGGCAGTTAAAATATCTGATTAATCTTTCAAAATAGTTTATGCCACTATCAAATCCAAACGCATTACATCTTCTCTATGATCGTCCAGGGTTCCTACTAAGACGTGCCCACCAAATATCAATCTCAATTTTTGAACAAGAATGTCAAGGTATTAAACTGACACCAGTTCAATATGGAATCTTGACTGTTCTTCATACTCTCCCCGGCATTGATCAATCTCGTTTAGGTCGAAAATTAGGGCTTGATAAGGTGACTACCCTTAGAGTACTAAGGGACTTGGAAAGTCGGCGTCTAATTTCAAGATCTGCGCACCTCTCTGATAAAAGAAGTTATTCACTCACTCTTTCTTCTGATGGTCAAATTTTATTTAAAGAATCTCAAAAACATATTAATGCGGCTTACAAGAAGCTGGCCTCTGGATTAACAGAAACTGAACTCATAACACTTGTTAATCTTCTTAGAAAGTTTAATTCTTCGCTGGATGCACACGCAAGGACTAGTTTTCAGCCCGCTGAATAATCTTAAGTTAGCTTTTTGCTGTAACCAGAAAAGAGTAAAAATTTCTCAATATAGCTGCAGTTGCGCCCCATATAAAATAGTTTTCAAATGCAATAGAGTAAAAGTGTCTACGACCTTGATCGCTCTCCCATGATCTCAAAATAAAATTTCTAGGATTTAGCAAATATTTCATAGGTAACTCCAAAATACTTTTTACCTCATCGGAATTCGGCTTACATGTTGATTGAGAATTAATAAGAGCGGCAACTGGGGTAACTCGATAACCAGAAATTGTGCAATATTCAGGAAAAGTGCCGAGCACCTCAATATCCTGATCTTTGATCCCAATCTCTTCTACGGTCTCCCGTTTTGCAGTGTTAACCAAATATCGATCTGCATTTGAAAACCTACCCCCAGGAAAACTAATCTGCCCAGAATGCGAAGATAGATGTTGGGATCGCTCTGTCAAAAGAATCATAGGCTCATTTTTTCGAAAAATAATAGGTATCAGAACAGCTGCCCGTGCCTCTATACCATCTAACAGTTTTTTTTCCAAGATGGAGCTTGCTTTAATGTGCTTATTCTCATCGGTCTCTTCTGGTATCCAAGGAATATCTGAAGAAAATCGGGCTCTGAGTTGTTCTGGCATGAGCATTAAATCATCCAAAAGAGTATCTGACTCAAAACGCTGACGTATTACAGATTTTTGCGGATCAAAACGTCCTGGTGAAGCTAGACTCATCAAGCCAACCAAGTGATAAATTGACTAGGATCTTCCCTGGGGGATAGGTATTCATTTACTTTATCTGATTTATCCATATAGCCAAGAGCCATGCCGCAAACTAGTAGCTCATTGGTACCACTTCCTATGATTGGAATAATAAATTTTGCATATTCATTCCAGGCAGCCTGCGGACAGGTGTCTAACCCGAATTCCTTTGCAGCTAACATAATATTTTGAAGGTACATTCCATAATCTAAAAATGAACCGCGGCCCAAACTTCTATCTATAGTAAAAAACAGGCCTACAGGCGCCCCAAAAAAGGTGAAGTTCTTCAAAAACTGAGCATGCATATTAGCTTTATCGCCTTTTTGAATCCCCAGCAAACTATAAAGACCCCAGCCATTTTCTCTTCTCCGATCTATATAGGGGCTTATCCATTCTTCTGGATAGTAGCTGTACCAAGATTTAAAATTCTCAATGAGCCTTGGTTCATGCAGAATAGATTTATATACTTGACATACCTCTTGAGTGAGATTTTTCAATTTTTCACCCTGTAAAACATAAACGTGCCAAGGTTGAGTATTTGATCCCGAAGGCGCGCGACTAGAAATTTTCAATATCTCTAAAATTGTTTTTTCTGGTATTGGTTTATCGAGAAAAGCCCTAATAGATCTTCTCTGGTTGATTGCCTCTAGTACATTCATGGCTTAAATTTTTTATTCGATTATTGTGGTATTAGAAATGATATCAATAGATTAATTTTCTTACATCCCCCTTAAATGCTCAAGGTCCTGAGCAAGAGGCCTAGTGGGCCGCTAAGGCAACCCGAAGATATGATTTGATCACTATACATAGCTATCAATAGAAGTCAAATGACTCTGTGTAGATGGTGCGCTGCAAGATGAACATCTAAATTTAAAAATTAGGGCTGGCATTTGATGCGCTCTTATATGCAAATTGAAATCTGTAGATTTTTCTTACACACCACTTTGAAATTCCAACCCTGGAGTTGGTATTTAGATTATTTGTAGGTCAAAGATTGTAGGCTCGACTTAGCAAGTCTCAACTCATTTAATAAGATCAGCGATAACTTATTGCCAAGGATCAAAAATTTTTACCCCAGCCATTTTAAAATCCTCTACATTGCGCGTCACCACAGTCATACTATGAACTAATGCAGTTGCGGCAATTAAGCCATCTCTTAATGGCTTTGGATTTGGTACATGTAAATGCGCACTACGTAAAACGATGGCCATATCAATTTCTAATATGCGCCCTTCAAATGCAGGGAAAACTTGATGATCAAGCCAAGCTCTTAGAACAGCGCCTTGTTTTGGGTCTCGTCGCTCTAGTAATAAAACGCCAATCTCCAGTTCTTCAACTGTGATAACAGAAAGATATAGTTCTCGAGCATCTACATCATCAGCCCATTTCGCTACATTTTTGTTGGCACTTCCAAAACGAATCTTACGAATTTCAGAAATTACATTTGTATCGATTAAATACATTAGAAAAATTCAGCTGGTTTAGCGATATCCCGACTACCTGAAGGCAAAAAATCAATATTTTCAGCCCCAACTAGTGCTAATAAATCGGCAATTTTGGCTTCTTTCCCGCATATATTTTTATACGCTTCATAAGTTAATAAAACATGAGCAGGCCGTCCTCGATCAGTAATAAATACTGGGCCAGATTGGCTGGCTTTTTTTACTCCGCTAGCATCTTGGTTAAATTGACGGCTAGAGACGGTAGTAATGGTCATGGTAGCTCCTAAAATCAGGTAATGTAGATATGTTACTACAATTATATCCTTATTGAAACCTACTCCTACAAGATCTTTTGTTTAAATCGGGCCATGCCACTCTGAATCGCTATCAGTGTCGTTATTCGAATGACTGGCGCCAATCGAAATGCTCTAAAAGAGCAATTCAGAAAGCTGGCTCAGTTAAACCATCTTGAGCAACATGATCTGTTTAAAATAGCCCGCTAGCGAAAAACAACCTGATCACTTGAGTGGATTAAAGTTAAATGCCAATGGTGGGTCAATTTTGGATGCAAATTTACACATATTACAAAACTCCACAAACTCATACTCAAGTATTAGCTTTACGTGGATCTGTTAGCAGAAAAGATGGCCTTAAGCTTAAGCGAGAAAAATAAATATCTAAATTGGGGTAATCCATTCGCCATGTAATTTCAGGAAGGCGAAAGTCTAACCAATCTAGTGCACACCCGATAGCAATATCAGCAATCGTGAACTGATTTAAATAGCAATACCCTGAGGTTCCTATTGAGTTAGATAAATACTGCAAAGATACTTGGACTTTACTAATCTGCCTCTCAATCCATGCCTCACTTTGCTCTGCTAAGGGTCTAGATATTCTTTCGCGGCGTGCCAAAATGGCAGCGTCTAAAAGCCCGTCAGCTATGGCTTCAAAAGTCTTTACATGGGCTTTATCTAAGTTTAACTTAGGGAGTAATGGCGTGATTTCGCTCATGCCATCAATGTAGTCAGCTATGACAGATGAATCAAATATAGGATGACCATTAGGAAGAGTCAAGCAAGGTATTTTACCTAGCGGATTAATTTTATGAAGCTTGGTATGGATATTCCACCCATCCTCAATAAGCAAATTGTAAGGAATCTCTTTTTCAATAAAACAAATTCTTACTTTTCTTGAAAAAGGGCTAGTTATTGAGCCGACCAATTGCATTTTGATAGATCTAACCTCCACCTAAATTATTAAAGTAACGATATTTACTAGAATGGATATAGCGAATGCGCATATCTACCGGCTTTCCTTTATAGGCGTAAGCAACTCTTTTAACACATAAAATAGGTAGATTAATTTTTAGTTTCAGTAGTTTTGATATGTGTTTATTACCAGGAATCGCCTCAATTGTTTCGCTGATATTTAAAACTGTAATGCCATATACCCTCTGAAATAAGCCATAAAGCGTTTCATTCCTATCTGAAAAAAAACTTTCGCTTAAATTTGGGAACATTTTTTCAGATAAGTAGATTTCATCGACTATTGCAGGCTGATACTTAAAACTAAGCAAAGTCTTCACTTTGTAAATTTTTTCATAGGGCTTAATTGATAGTTTTTTCGCAATGAATTGAGTAGCGCGTATTTTTTCAAAGGAAAGCAATTTCGAATTAGGCAATTCACGCACTCCTTCAGAGCTTTCGATTCTAAAAAACACATTTAGCATGTAATCAGGCGTATGACTAATAACAAATGTGCCTCTGCCTTGCTCTCTTACGAGGATATTTTCTGCAACCAATTCATTAATGGCCTGCCGAATTGTTCCAATACTGACCTGAAAGCGGGCTGCCAAAATCGGCTCACTTGATATAGCTTGGTTATGGCGCCACTTATTTTGACGTAGCAATTCTGTGATCGCGTACTTAACCCGCTTATATGCGAACTCAGATGTTTTAACCATTACCTAGCATCAACTCAAAAGAAATCTCAAAGTAAATATTCATATATATGACTTATTGATTGATTGTAACCCCAATGTAAACTGATGATCACAAAATAATCCAATAAAAACATATGCTTAGCATTTTAAAGTTCCAAATGAGCAGGAAACAGCCGATTGTCAACCCATATCAAAGTAGCTAATATGAATTAAAATGAAATCACTCGAATACATTACTCTCCATCGGCTTGAGCTACCTTTGAAGGTGCCCTATAAACTTGCTTTTGGGCCTGTTACACATTTTGATACATTGATCGTCAATATTACAGATGCCAATGGAAATCATGGATTCGGTGAAGCTACCATTCTTACTGGGTATACACAGGAGACTATTGCAGGTAGCTGGGATTTAATTCAAGAACTTGCAAAAAATTTGGTAGGGCAATCCGATGAGTCAAATCAACAACTTCTAGATCAATATTTGGTAAGCGATCCTTTTACAGTTACAGCCCTTGCCTCAGCGATTGAGGTGGCCAAATATCAAGGTGTATTTCTCAATCAATCCGATACTTCCATTCCCATACTCGGGGTAGTTAATTCTGAATCTCTTGAAGATCTTGAACTTGAAATCGAGAGCCTCTTATCTAGCGGATTCAACACCCTCAAGGTTAAGGTTGGATTTGATGTAGATAAAGATAGTTTGAAAGTGAAGAATGTTCAAAAAATCTTGAGGGGGCGGGCAAAAATTCGGCTCGACGGTAACCAAGGTTACTCGAGATCTGAGGCTATCAGATTTATTGAACAACTAAATCCGGCAGGAATAGAGCTGTTTGAACAACCTTGTCATGCCGATGATTGGGATTCAGCTCTGGCAATTTCAAAAATTGCGAATGTTCCGATGATGCTCGATGAGTCAATTTATGGGCTTGAAGATATTCAGAGAGCGGCAGATTTGAATATCGCCACCTATATTAAGGTCAAGCTTATGAAATTTGGTTCCTATAAAAACTTAACCAGTGCCATTTCTCTCATATCTAATCTTGGGATGAAGCCTGTTCTCGGTAATGGCGTTGCAGGCGAAATCGGCTGTTGGATGGAAGCACTAGCTGCAAGAACACATATTACCAATGCTGGTGAAATGAATGGCTTTATGAAGCCGGTCTCCTCTGTCCTACAAAATCCTCTTCAATTCAAAGATGGTTGCATCTCACTTGAACCCGGCTACCTGCCCAATATTGACTTAAATTTAATCAATCAATTTCAGATTTCATCTAAGCAATATTACTAATCGAGGAAAAAATGCGCGCGATCCAAATTGATGAATTCGGTGGGCCAGATAAATTACTAGAAAAAGATATTCCTATACCAACTCCAGAGGAAAATGAGGTAGTCGTCAAATTAGAATACTCCGGAATTAATTATATGGACGTGTATATGCGCAATGGGTCATATGCAAAATCCCATACTTACCAAACGCCCTTACCTATGACTGTTGGCATGGAGGGTGCTGGGACAATTCATGCGCTTGGTAAAAATATTGAGGGATTTAAATTGGGAGAACGAGTCGCATATTGCCTCTCTAGAGGAAGCTATGCAGAATATGCCGCAGTACCTACATGGAGACTCGTCAAAATTCCGGAAACAGTGCATAGCAATGATGCCGCAGCATTAATGCTTCAAGGCCTCACGGCACATTACCTTACTAATTCCGCATATGCTCTAAAAAATCATGACTCCTGCTTGATTCATGCGGGCGCTGGTGGAGTGGGTCAGCTTGCAATACAACTAGCTAAACTCAAAGGCGCCACTGTGATCACTACTGTTGGCAGTGAAGAGAAGGCAGAAATTGCAAAGAAATTAGGGGCAGATCATACTATTCTGTATCGCGAGTTAGATTTTCAGAAAGAGGTAATGAGAATTACTGAAAATCAGGGCGTCAATGTTGTGTTTGATTCCGTTGGTAAAGACACTATCGACAGAAGCATTCAATGCCTGCAAAAGAGGGGTTTATGCGTTATGTTTGGGGCAAGCTCTGGCCAAGTAGCAGGTATTGCGCCACTAGCTCTAGCGGAAGCTGGCTCTATTTACTTCACTCGCCCACATCTGGCAGACTACATTCCAAACTCTGAAGTAATAAATCAAAGAATGAGTGAAATTTTCTCTTTGATTTCCAACGGAAAGTTACGCGTCTCGATACATGATGTATATCCACTATCCGAAATTCAAAAAGTCCATGAATTGCTTGAATCTCGAGCAACTTTAGGTAAATTTCTTTTAAAAGTAGCATAAAACTGAAGGAGTCTAATGATGAAAAATTTTAGAAAAGGCATTTATGCCCTTGTATTACCTCTCGTTTCACTATTCCATATAAATCCTGCTTACGCTCAAGAAGTGTATCCAGCAGGTCCAATCGAGTTGATTGTTCCCTGGGGGCCTGGAGGTGGAGCAGACATCATGGGAAGAATGGCTGCAAGATGGCTTGAAAGCGATTTAAAAACTAACGTTACTGTTCAAAATGTTCCAGGGGCAACCGGCAGTATTGGCCTCAATAAAATGATCCAAAATGGAGCGAAAGGCTATTCTATAGGGGTTATGACTGGTGACACTCTTTCCTTAGATGCTTTTCCTAAATCAACATTCACCTATAATGATGTAATACCCTTGGCAGTTCTGATTCGCCAGCCGTCAGGCCTCTTCATAAACTATGATAGCCCTATCAAATCCTGGGATGATTTAGTTGCTGCAGCAAAACTAAAGCCAAATTCAATCAATGTTGCTATTACAGGCCCCAATAGCCCTGATGAATCTACTGTAAATTATTTAGGGACAAAGGGTGTTAATTTGGTTAGCATCCCTTATCCAAAACCATCAGAACGTTATGTGGCAGTACTTGGCAATCAAGTAGAACTTTTGTATGAACAAGCCGGGGATATCAAAGGTCACCTAGAGGCTAAAAAACTGCGTCCTCTGATTTTTTTCGCATCAAAGAGACTTCCTCCTCCATTTGCTGATATACCCGTATCAAGCGATTATGGATACGATATTTTATTGCCTCAAACACGTTCGATTGTTGCAAAAAAGGGTGTGGATCCTAAAAAGTTACTAGTGCTTGCAAATTCACTAAATAAATTATCAACCACTACTGAATTTATTACTTACTTAAAAGAGCAATATGCGATACCAGATAGCTACATCCCAATGACTGAAGCAAATACTTTTCTTGAAAATGAGCTCATGATTTTCAAAAAACTAACGGCTAAAGCAGGAAAATAGAAATGTCGCAGAAAACGGTTGTTACTGGCGTCATAGGATCAGATACCCACATTGTTGGAAATAGAATTATCTCTATGGCTTTAGAGAAGGCTGGCTATAAAGTCATCTCACTAGGTGCATTAACACCTGCTGAGGATTTTGTAAAAGCTGCCATTGAAACTAAAGCGGATGCAATTCTGGTGTCGTCTTTATATGGTCAGGGAGAATTAGACTGTCGAGGCTTTCGTAACTTATGTACTGAAGCTGGCCTTGATGGTATTTTGCTGTATGTGGGAGGTAACCTTGTGGTTGGAAAGCGGTCTTGGGATGAAGTCAACGCTATTTTCTTAGATATGGGTTTTGATAGGGCTGCTCCACCAGGAACTAGATTAGAAGACATTCTTTCTTGGTTAGAGCAGGACCTTGGAAAACAATAACTAAAAGATGATGCTGATCCCATGAGTGAGTTCGCCCTCTTGATAGATTTTGGTAGTACCTATACCAAATTAAGAGCCATTAATTTAGATGAGGCAAAAATCCTTGGCTCCAGTCAAGGACCCTCTACTGTTACGTCAGATATTAATGTTGGTATGGAACAGGCCCTCAATAGCTTAAAAAATAGTCTTGGTAGCCTTCCTCCCTTCAAATATCGCCTCGCCTCGAGTAGCGCTGCTGGCGGACTAAAAATGATTACGATTGGATTAATTAAAGAGCTCACCGTTGAGGCAGCCAAGCGTGCTGCGCTTGGTGCTGGTGCAAAATTGGTTGGTATTTTTGCTAACAAACTCAACTCTACAGATCTAAAACAGATCATTGACTTAAATCCAGACATCATCCTACTTGCTGGCGGAACAGATGGAGGGGATTCTCAAGTTGTTATCCATAATGCAAAAAAGCTGGGCGAGAGCTCCTTAGATTGCCCATTTATTTATGCTGGCAATCGGTCTGCAGTGGATGAAGTAAATCATGCATTTGTACATAAAAATCTTGTAGTGACAGAAAATGTTATGCCAGTATTTAATATACTAAATATCGAGCCCGCAAGAGCGGCTATTCGGGATATATTTATCAATCGCATCATCCATGCAAAGGGTATCGATAAAGCAAAAAGTCAATTTGATCATCTGCTTATGCCAACCCCATCAGCCGTAATGGAGGGAGCACGCCTCATAGCAGAGGGTTATAACGACAGTACTGGGCTCGGCGAGTTGCTGGTAATTGATCCTGGCGGTGCTACAACAGACGTGCACTCCATTGCCACCGGAAACCCGTCGGCGCAAGGTGTTATTCAGCGAGGGCTGCCTGAGACCCGCGTTAAAAGAACTGTGGAAGGTGACTTAGGAATGCGCCATAACGCAGTTACTATTCTAGAGACTATTGGTGTTGATGAGTTAGTCAGCCTAAGCAATATTCATGGTGAAAAGATTATTGAAATGATCAACTACCTATCAAACAATCCTGATTCTGTTCCTCAAAGTCCAGAGGAGATCGCTTTAGATAGTGCACTTGCTAGTACTGCATTAAAAATTGCTATGAAAAGACATTGCGGCTCAGTTGAGGTTGTTTATACCGCTACTGGACCAGTGACAGCACAAGATGGTAAAGATCTGACTCAAATTAAAACTCTCATCGGTACTGGTGGGGTTATCGCGCATAGCAAAGATCCCATATCCCTCCTCAAATTTACTCTCTCATCTTCAGATGAGCCTAACTCCCTTAGACCAATATCGCCTCAAATTTTGATTGACCGGGACTACATCCTCTTTGCATGTGGTCTTTTAAGTCAAGTTGACCCAAAGGCTGCATTCAACTTAGCAATAGAGCATCTCACTAACAGTAAATAAAGAAAAAAATTATTATGAGCAACGAAGCCTCCATATCCGAAAAAATAATTGATGAATCTGAATTTCTTGAAATGCGTAAAGCCAATCTATTGAGATGGCCAACGGGATCAGATGTTGATTTTGAGCGTGCTCTAGAAAGGCAAAAATCACTACCTGATCACAAAAGACTTGATATTGTGATGAGAAAAGCAGTTGCTAAAGGCAGATGCTTGGTCCAACCTCGCGGTGGATTTGGCACCTTTAAAGATCAAAAAGAGCTGATGCAAATCATAGATAAAGAAGGATTGGCTGATATCGTCCCAACCACAACTGATAGTTACACTCGCAATGAACAATTTGCACTAGCTCAAAAAGGGGTTGATGAATCTGAAAAATTAGGACGCTCACTATTAAATGGTTACCCAATAGTAAATTATGGGGTTGCAAAAGCGAGTGAACTCATTGATGCAATCGACAAGCCTGCAATTATGTTAACTGGCACAACTATGCCTAAGTTAACTGGGGAGATTGGTTTTGCAGCTGGGTATACAGGCTACCTGGGATCTGGTATCGCCTACACCACCTCCTATATTAAAGAGTTATCTATCGAGGATGGCATTAAGAACTATCAGTACTTAGATAGACTTTCTGCAATGTACCTAGATCATGGTGTAGAGCTACATCGTCGCCAACCAAGTTTTTTAACTGGCACCAATATACCGCCCTCAATTGCAATCATTATTGCAATACTGGATTTACTACTTGCTGCAGCTCAAGGCGTCAAGAATTATGGACTAGAGATGGGTGAAACACTACATCTCATACAAGACGCAGCAGCAGTGAAAGCCTGTAAGGAGCTCTGTCAGGAATACCTCAGCATCAAAGGCTACCACGACGTATTTACTCCAATCACACTGTTACATTGGATGGGAGCTTGGCCACAAGATGAGGCTCAAGCAGCATCTTTAGTAAGTTACGGCGGTACGCTCGCAGCTATTTCTGGGGCAAGTTCAGTAACTACTAAAACACTACACGAGGCTTTTGGTATACCAACTCCGAAAATTAACGCTGATGGCTTAAGAATGACAAGAATGGCTATCTATCTCGCTAGAAATATTAAATTAGACTCCATGCCTGAATTTCAAAATGAAGTGAATTTGATTAAGGGTGAGGTACGCCCAATCGTAAATAAAGTATTGGAAATGGGAGATGGTGATGTCGCCATCGGGTCTGTCAGGGCTTTTGAGGCAGGGATCTTAGATATTCCCTGGTCTCCAAATAAGTGGGTTAAGAGCAAAGTCATGCCAGCCAGAGATGTTGATGGTTGCCTTCGAATATTGGACCCGGGCAATATGCCTTTTCCAAAAGAAGTATTGGAATTTCACGAGGAAAAGCTTAGGCTACGGGCTGAAAAAGAAAAACAACCCTATGATCTTAATTTAGCAGTGTCTAGCGTATATGAAATGTCTGAATCTATGCAAACTTTATTAAGCGATAAATGGTAGCGATTCACAGTTTGGCGCTGATCTCTTTAGGTAAGCGGTTCCAAGGCTTGGCAGGCCCCCGGTAGTGGATATGTAAGCCCGCCTCACGACGCACTTGTTAGTAAAGGTGGGTGGGGGGGGTATCTGGGTTTTGGCAAACCGCTAAGGGTAGCTTATGATTTTGCTATGTGTACCAACTTCACGCCGACCCAAAATAGCATTTGGACTAAAGAACACTTTGATGTGGACTTGCCTTCCCACTATCCTATTGAAACTTACCCTAGCTACCCTGCTCCAATCGTATTACGTAATGACAAGACTCAAATCGCCTGTGGATTAGCTCGCTTTGGGCTTATTCCGCATTGGGCTAAAGATGAGACCTTTGGTAGACATACATATAACGCCAGAGCTGAAACTGTTGCTGAGAAACCTAGTTACCGCACACCATGGCGAAAACGGCAATACTGCTTAGTCTTGGTCGATAACTTCTTTGAGCCTTCCTATGCCAGTGGCAAAGCTGTGCGCTGGGAAATAAAGGCCGCTAATACTGAACCAATGGGCATTGCCTCAATTTGGGATACGTGGACAGATAAGGAGTCAGGTGAACTGGTGGTCTCATTTAGCATGCTCACTATTAATGCAGATCAGCACTTGGTGATGCAGCAATTCCATAAGGTAGGTGAAGAAAAAAGAACGCCTGTAGTGCTACGCCCTGAATTCTTCCAAGAATGGCTTAACGCCACGACAGAAACCGCCAATAGTCTGATGACAGTCGATGTCATGCCAGAGCTAGTTGCACTGGAGCATCCGAAGGGGTTGTAAGCCACCCTCAAGTCTGGAAAGTTCACTAAGGGGGTCCCCCCCCTTGAGCAAAATACTATGTATAGGCTGGCGCACTGAAGTGGTCGATTAAGGCAAATAAATATATCCCTAAATTGGGCTATATTTATTTGGCGGAAGCGGTTCGATTGGCTACCACCCAACTTTGCTCTGCAAAGTTAGTGTCCGCCGCCACTCGCCTAGCTCGTGGTCGAACTCCGTTCTCATCTCAACGAAATCCTCAAATAAATATAGCCCTAAATTGGGCTATATTTATTTGGCGGAAGCGGTGAGATTCGAACTCACGGAGGACTTTCATCCTCGCCAGTTTTCAAGACTGGTGCATTCAACCGCTCTGCCACGCTTCCTTTGCTTGGGATTATAAGGAACTTAAGCAAATAAGCCTAAAAGTGGGGGGATGAGTTGGCTCATAGAATCAGGTAAACTAGTCAGATAACTAGTCATTTGGAGTTTTTTATATGAAAAGTAATTGGGCTGTACAGGATGCTAAAGCCAGATTTAGCGAATTTTTAAATGCCTGCCTAAGTGATGGTCCCCAAGTCGTTACCAAACGCGGGCTTAAAGCCGCTGTGCTTATTACCATCCAAGAATGGGATGCATTAAGGGAATCGGCTCGCCCCACCCTTAAAGACTTACTGCTTTCTGATCAGGATAGAGCTGAATTACCTTTACCTAAGCGCGGTCAGTTGCAACGCCGTAAGTTAACTCAAATTTAAAGAATGTACTTACTTGATACCAATATTATTTCTGAGCTGAGAAAAGTAAAGCCGCATGGAGGTGTACTTACATGGTTAAAAACAATTAGCGATACAGATTTATATATCTCAGCAGTATCTATCGGTGAAATACAAGCAGGAATAGAAATAACTCGCGAGCAGGATGCGCTTAAAGCAAAGAACTTCAGTGTCTGGCTAAATAAATTAATGAATCTTTACAACATATTGCCAATGGATGCGCGGGCATTTCGAATTTGGGCTACATTAATGCACCGAGAATCTAATACGGTCAATGAGGATGCCATGATTGCATCAACCGCACTAAGTAAAGAACTTACGGTAGTTACTAGAAACGTAAAAGACTTTAAACGCTTTAAAGTTCCAATTTTCAATCCATTTGATTCGAAAATAAACCCGAAAACTTAATCAGCTCACCCCGCGATCAAACCCTCAAGATAACGCGCGATCGCCAGAGATGATGTCAGCCCTGGTGACTCAAAGCCATATAGGTTATAGAGCCCAGGCAAACCATGTTGCTGGGGCCCATCAAAAATAAAGTCGCCGGCAGTCGAATTAGGGGGCACAATTTTTGCCCGAATTCCTGAATAATCTGGCTGTAAAGCCCCGTCTTTTAGCCCAGGCCAATAACGCCGGATGGCTGCATAAAAGCTATCGCCTCGTTGCTGATCAACCGCATAGTTAATTTGATTCTCTTCAGTAATATCAAGCCACTCCACATCGGGGCCAAATTTAGCTTGTCCAGCTAAATCTAAGGTCAGATGCACGCCTAAACCACCAGGCTCAGGAATGGGATAAATCAAATGTTTGAATGGTGAACGCCCCGCCAGAGAAAAATAATTCCCTTTAGCAAAATACGCCCGCGGAATTTTTTCTATTGATAAGCCGTCAATTTTGCTGGCAACTTGTGGCGCACTAAGGCCTGCACAATTAATTAATAAACGGGTTTGTAGTTTCATGGCGTCATTACCGCCAATAGCCAATTCAAAACCATCATTGACGACATGTGCACTAAGCAAAGGTGATTGATAGGCAATCATCCCTCCCGCATCTTCAAAACCACCCAGTAGCGACAGCATGAAACCATGACTATCAACGATACCTGTTGAGGTCGATAACATCGCTGCGGTGCACTTAAGATCAGGTTCTAAATTGACTGCTTCTGTACTTGATAGCAAACGTACATCGGGCACACCATTATTTTTGGCTTTATACAAAATATTTTGCAGATCATGTATTTGCTCACCATCGGCAGCTACCACTAACTTGCCATATGCTTGAGTTGCTACCTGATGACTACGACAATACTCATATAAAAGTCGATTGCCTTCAACGCAGAGCTTTGCTTTGAGAGAATCCTTCGGATAATAAATACCAGCATGAATCACTTCGCTATTACGCGCACTGCTAACAGTACCAAAAGCGGATTCACGTTCTAAAATGATGGTTTCATACCCCTGAAGTGCCATCTCGCGTGCAACGGCTAAGCCGATCACTCCTGCACCGATCACGACACAATCAACCTGCTCCATCTACCTGTTCCAGACATATTGATTAATAAGAATAGGCACAAATCGTAACATTTTCAGTACTTTAAGGGGGATTTAAACCATTTCTCCCGCTACTTATTGATAAAATCTAGAGATGTCTTCAAATCCTGCTTCAGAGAACCCCAATTCCATCTTTCGCGCTGCAGATATAGTCTTAGATAACGCCTATCAAGGTATCGATGCTAAAGGCTGGCAAGCTCTATTTGCTCAAGCCCGTAAAGCCAATCTGCAACAGTTCATTGCCGATCTATTTGCTGGAAAGCACCTTAATACATCTGAAGATCGCCCTGCACTGCACTCAGCACTGCGCAATTTAGATCAAAAACCAGTATTAGTTGATGGTAAAGATGTCATGCCTGCTGTGGCAAATGTTTGGCAGCGTATTGAAGCGCTATGCAATAAATGGGAGGGTGTAACCGACGTCATTCATATTGGCATTGGTGGCTCTGACTTTGGTCCACGTTTAGCCATTGAAGCACTAGCCCATGTTCCCGGTATTGAAACTCGGGGCATGCGTATGCATTTCTTAGCCAATATCGATACCGCTGAATTAGGCCGCATTTTGCAACGTGCATTACCGCACAGTACGCGCATCATCATTGTGTCTAAATCGTTTACTACTGTAGAGACCACTAAAAATGCCAAAGCCGTTGTACGCTGGCTTAAAGATAGCGGTCTCACTAGCAGTCAAATTAATAATGCCCTATTTGCCGTCACTGCCGCTGTGCCTGCTGCTAAAGCGTTTGGCGTCAAAGAAGAAAATATTTATCCTTTCTGGGACTGGGTTGGCGGGCGTTATTCCGTGTGGTCAGCAGTTGGACTGCCAATTGCCTTGCAATATGGTTTTGAAAGTTTTAAAGCATTTTTAGCGGGTGCGCAGGCAATTGATCAACACTATCAATCTGCGCCTTTAGAAGAAAACTTGCCGGTAATTATGGCGCTGGCTCTACTCTATCAACAAGAGCAACACGATATTAAATCCTTCGCTGTTATTCCCTATGCCGATGCATTAGATGGGTTTCCAAAGTGGTTGCAGCAGCTCGATATGGAAAGCAACGGTAAGCGCGTTGACCGCAATGGTATGCCCGTAAAGTTCTCTTGCCCTGTTGTATTTGGTAGCTCTGGCAGCAATGCCCAGCACTCCTTCTTCCAATTACTTCATCAGGGTACTGAGGTCATCCCAATTGACTTCATAGCCATTCGTGAACCCATGAGTCATTTGCCTGAAGCCAAAGAACATCATCGTATTTTGCTGTCTAATTGTTTAGCGCAAGCCCAAGCCTTAGCCAATGGTAAACAAACCGCTAACCCTAACAACACCTACCCAGGTAAGCGGCCCAGTAACTTACTGATTCTGCCGAAGTTAAATGCTTTTTATCTAGGCGCTCTTTTGGCGCTCTATGAGAATCGTGCCACTACCCTAGGGGCGCTCTGGAATATCAATAGCTTTGATCAGCCTGGCGTAGAGCTCGGTAAGGTCTTGGCTAAACCGATTGAAGCAGCACTCAAAGATTCTGTGTCAGTAGCTGCCGATGCCAATATCGATGCGATTACAGCGCGGCGTATTAATCTTTTCAATAGCTAATGCAACAATCTTTCATTTATAGAACCCAATACAAGAAAAATTAGATGAATAAGCGCAATAAAGATCAATACACAAAAATAGCTATAAATCATTTTTACTTGGATTAAATATGCAACTATCTCCATCCATTTTTAAAGCCTACGATATTCGCGGCATCATCGATCAAACACTCGATGCCTCTGTTGCCAAATCGATTGGACAAGCCTTTGGTAGCCAAATGCGCGAGCTTGGTGAAACTGTCATTGTCATCGGCCGTGATGGTCGCTTATCCGGACCCAACTTAATCGAGGCCCTAGCTGAAGGCCTACTTTCAACGGGCATCGATGTCATCGATTTAGGCATGGTTGCCACACCCATGGTCTACTTTGGCGCCAATCAAACGATTGAGGGTCGCAAGCCCCTTTCTGGAATCATGATTACGGGAAGCCATAATCCCCCTAATTACAACGGCTTCAAAATGGTACTTGGCGGTGCGGCAATTTATGGCGAACAAATTCAAGCTATTCGCCAGCGCATAGAAGCGCAGCAATTTATTCAGGCGCCGCAAGCTGAAATTGGTAAGCGTTCGTATTTCGATATTTTCCCCATGTATTTAGAGCGCATTGTGAGTGATGTGAAGTTAGCTCGCCCCATGAAAATTGCAGTTGATTGCGGTAATGGGGTTGGTGGTGCATTTGCTGCGACCCTTTTTCGGGCCCTTGGTTGCGAAGTGGAAGAGCTCTTTTGCGAAGTCGATGGCCATTTTCCCAATCACCATCCCGATCCAGCCCATATTGAAAATCTACAAGACCTCATTAAGAATTTAGCTACGACTAATAATGAACTAGGTTTAGCCTTTGATGGTGACGCCGATCGTTTAGGCGTGGTAACTAAAGATGGGCAAGTCATTTTTCCCGATCGACAAATGATGCTTTTTGCTAAAGATGTATTAAGCCGTAATCCTGGCAAGCAAATTATTTATGATGTGAAGTGCACCCGTAACTTAGCAACTTGGGTAAAACAACATGGTGGTGAGCCCTTAATGTGGAAAACCGGCCACTCACTAGTAAAAGCCAAGCTAAAAGAAACTGGAGCGCCCCTTGCTGGCGAAATGAGTGGGCATATCTTTTTTAAAGACCGCTGGTTTGGCTTTGATGATGGTTTATATACTGGCGCGCGTTTATTAGAAATTTTGAGCAAAGAAAAAGATCCAAATCAAACCTTGAATAACTTGCCCAATGCCATCTGCACCCCTGAATTGCAACTGGAATGCGCAGAAGGCGAGCCCTTTACGATTTTAGAAACGATTAAGGCGAATGCGAAATTCCCCACTTCACAATCGATTAATACCATTGATGGTGTGCGGGTTGAATATGCTGATGGTTTTGGTTTGGCCAGGCCCTCTAACACCACGCCAATTGTGGTAATGCGCTTTGAGGCCGACAGCGAAGCAGCAATTCAACGTATTCAGGCTGAGTTTAAAGTGGCTTTGTTAGCCGCTAAGCCAGATGCAAAATTACCGTTTTAATTAAGCTAGGTTACTTTTAGGCCCGTTCTCTAACTGAACTGCTGTCAATTTAGGTCCACTACCAAAGAGAGTTTTTCCATAGTAAATCATTGCAGCAACATGGGTTGATTCTGCAATAGTTTGGGTACTTGGGTTTGGGGTGCTGGTGGTCTATAACCTAA
>NZ_JAJVCR010000011.1:0-40793 GCF_021395195.1 Polynucleobacter sp. IMCC 29146
TCAGCCAAAAGTGGAGTATGCCCATCAGAGATTGGAAGGGTGCATTAAATCAGTTTAGTATTAAGTATGAGGAGAGAATCCCTCTGTAGTAAACGAACCCCGTTTACACAAAATATGGGACACCCTCGGCATTCTTGGAAATTAGTCGGCTCTGCACCATGGAAACGTGCCTATATTGTCCTTGCACCAGGCGCAGCGGTTGCCTTTAAAGCCAATAAAGCACAGCAGTAAAAAAAGATTTAGCAGGCTTGAATTTCCATCTTGCTTTACTATTTACCAGGGTAGCCTTTCTCCTGAATAAGAAAGAAAGCTGCCAGAGTCTTCTTTGGTAGCGCTTTCTAAGACATGAAACATATCCTTGACGGCATCATCTGCATTCCTGCCAATTTCTTGGCCACGAAATGGTTTCGATAGATTGGAATTGACAGTACCAGGATGTAAGACGATCATAGCAATATTTGGCTTTGTTCTTTTGAGTTCAATGGCCGCTGTTTTAATCAACATATTTAATGCTGCTTTAGAAGCACGATAGCTATACCAGCCCCCAAGCCGATTATCTTCAATACTGCCAACTTTAGCCGAGAGGGTAGCCATTACGCTATTTTGTGGATCCAACAGTTTTGAGAAGTTTTTGATGGTTAATGCTGGGCCAATGGCATTAATATTCATTAGCTCATTTAATTGAGCATGATTCAAGTCAGCCAATTTCTTTTCAGGCATCCATTTTTCAGAATGTAATAAGCCAATTGTATTAATAATGAGCTGAAATGGCCCTAGGGCAGCAAGACTGTGGGCAGAAGATTCAATCGTTTCTGGTAGACGATAGTCAATAGGGTAAATAGAGTGACGGCTGATGCCCTCCACCTTTGCACAAGCAGGATTATTTTCAAGCAGCCTCATAAAAGCAGAGCCGATAGTTCCAGATGAGCCAATGACTAAAGCGCGGAATGGTTTAGGCAGTAATCCCATGGCGTCCTATTGAGGGTATTGATTTATCTTCTAAAAATTAAGCATGATATGCCTGCAAGCAGCTTTAGTAAATTGGTCTTACACTTACTGAATGTCAAAAAAATTGCAAACACTTACCTTATTTTATGATGGTAAATGCCCCTTATGTCAGGCAGAAATTCGTTTTTTATCCAGCCGAAATGAAGCAGGCCTCTTAAATTTTATTGATATTCATTCCACTCGATATGATCCTCTTAGTATTGGCGTTACGTGCGAACAAGCATTGGCAGCAATGTACGCTCAATATGAAGATGGGTCAATCATTCATGGAGTTGCTGTTTTCCCCGAGGCTTATTGCCGGGCACGCTTATCTTTTTTAGCTTGGTTATTCTCCAGAAAAACACTTCAGCCCAGCCTAAAGGTAGCCTATCGGTTTTTTGCTAGAAATAGACATCAAATTTCTAAATTATTTGGACCAAGTGCATTGTGGCTGGTGAATTTGAAAATTAATAGATAGTCCTTGGGAAGCGGCTAAACAGACCAAGATAGGCAAATTCAACCAGCAATAGTAATTCGATTTATCCTCAATAAAAAAGGTAAGTGATGAAAGCAATTTGGAATAAGACAATCTTGGCAGACTCAAATCAGACTATTGTGGTGGAGGGTAATTATTACTTCCCATCTACGGCATTAAATATGGAATTTTTTAAGAAATCAGATAAAAAAACAGTTTGCTCTTGGAAAGGTACTGCTAGTTATTATGATATTGAGGCAAATGGCCAAGTCAATAAAGATGCTGCTTGGTATTATGCTGAGCCAAAGGCGGCGGCTAATAATATCGCAGGATATATTGCTTTTTGGAAGGGTGTTGAGGTACGAGATATTTAACTTGAAGTTAATGCACTTAAAATTATTTAGTTTCTTCGCAGCAACTTTTTTTTTAATATCAAGTCATGCTCAAGACAGCACTAATCCTTATGATGTAAAAGTGACAGTTACCTCCTTAGGAGGACGCTTGCAAATCAGCGCTACTTATGCAGTACCAATTAATATGTGTAGTGCTTACACATTCCTTACCGACTATGAAGCCTCAAAAAATATTCCTGGTATTGTTGATGCGCAGATCATTTCACGAACTGCCAATAAAGTTCGCGTATACAGGGCGATAGAGGAAGAGATTCTTTTTTTTCAGGTTGAGCTGAAATCCTTGGTTGAATATACCGAGACCCCATATCAATTAATTAGTTTCGAACAAATTAGTGGCGATGCTAAATTCTATAAAGGCACGTGGAGACTTGTATCTGAGAAAGATAAAACAGTCATCAAATACGATAGCTTAGTTGAGCTAGATTCAGTAGTGCCATCTTTTGTAATTGCTTATTTTATAAAAAATAACATTCGTAGCCGCCTTGAGGCAATGGCTAAGAAGGCAACTCAACATAAAATTGTCGATATGGCAAACTGTAAATAGCTTGATTTCATAATCTTAGCCAAGATACTGCAAATTTGACTTGCGCATTTGCTATACTCAAAAAGACAGTTATAAAGAATCAATTGACTTTATTTGAGTCATCAACAAAGAAAGAATGGTATGAATTTACTTCAAAAGTATTTACTTTTAATTTGTACAGCAAGCCTTGGATTATTGGCTGGCTGTGTAACTCAACAAAGTTATAACCAGCTTGACGGGGCTTATAGTCAATTACAGCAGGCGTTTCAAGGCGATGAAGTGGAAATTCGTAAGTTACAAGGTGAATTACGCATCACCATTAAAGATAAAATCCTCTTTCCAGAAGGCGGATATCGTTTGAATAGTAAGGCTGATGCAGTGTTAGCCAAAATGGCACCAACCTTATCGGGTTTTAAAAATACGAAAGTTGTTGTACGGGGATATACCGATAATGTGCCAATTGGGGCAGGCCTCAAAAAAGAAGGCATAGAAACAAATCTTGATCTCTCTTCAAGACGTGCCGACAATGTGGTTGATTACCTCATCAAAAAAGGCGTTAGCCCTGGTTTAATTTCTGCGCAAGGTATGGGTGAAGCTAGCCCTATGGCGCCAAATGATACCGCCGATGGTCGTGCACAAAACCGCCGTATTGAAGTTACCTTAGTTGGCCCAGGTACCTAATCTCCAGTTTTTTTAATTAAGGATTAAAAATGAGTTATCAATTTAAAGTAGTAGCTGCCGTAGTTACTGGTCTTCTTTTGGCTGCTTGCTCAGGGATGCCAGATGTTAAAACCCCATCAGCAGATTTTATTAAAATCAATAACGGTATCTTGACTAGTAGTTATGGCAAAACTATCTATACTTTTGATAAAGATCAGGCTAATTCAGGTAAATCTGAATGCGTAGCCACTTGCGCTGATAACTGGCCGCCTGTATACGTTGAGTCGGGCATTAAAGTTTCAGGAGATTTCTCCGTTATTACTCGTAGTGATGGACAAAAGCAGCTGGCCTACAAAGGGAAGCCTTTATACTTTTTTGCCAAAGATAAAAATCCTGGCGATAAAACAGGTGATGGAGTAAACAATATCTGGCATACAGTAAGCCCTTAAGGTTACTCTTGACCTAGAGCCCCCAACAGTTGGACCTCAAGTCTAACCAAGGGGGCGTTTTTATGTGCAATTTTTTTGCTAATGGCGTATGAACACTAAGCCTTTAAATGCCGAACAATCTCCCCATATTTTAGTTTTAGGAATGGGAGGGACGATTGCTGGGCTAGCACCAAACCCAGAAGTAAATCCGTTGGCTTATGAGGCGGGTCAAATTGAAATTGGTGATTTGTTAACAAAAATTGAGCAAATGTTCCCTCAAGGTCTTCGTATTATTTCTAGGCAGATTGCAAATATTAACAGTAGTAATTTAAGTGAATCCTTGTTAACGGAATTAGGTGAGCAGGTTAAAAAGGCGCTAGCAAGTTCTACGCTAATAGGCATAGTTATTACGCATGGCACAGATACAATCGAAGAAAGCGGTATATTTTTACAAGCTACTTGTGGCAAGTATGCTGAAAAGCTGGGAAAGCGGGTTGTCCTTACAGGGGCGATGTTGCCGTCGAATGCGGCTGGTGCAGATGGACCAGAAAATTTACTCAACGCAATTCAATGGGCATACACGGCGATTGATAACTGTCCAGGGGGTGTATTCGCAGTCTTTGCAGGTAAGGTCTGTATGGCGCGTGATTTAGCAAAACGACATAGTAGTGCCCTAGCTGCACCCTTGCTAGACTCGCCCTCTAGCTCCGTCTCGTTAATTAATCCTTCATGGCTATCCACAGTAAGAGCAGCACAAGCAGTATTAGTAGACGATTTACCTATCCCCCAAGTTCAGGAGTGGCCTTGGGTTGAGATTTTGACAAGCCATGCAGGCGCACGCGCCGACCTTGTTCAATTGTGTATTAATGCTGGGGTAAGAGGATTAGTTCTTGCAGGAACAGGTCAGGGTGGGTTTAATAAGGCATGGCAAGACTCGGTTAATCAAGCAATTGCCGCAGGGGTTGCGATCGTTCGAGCCACCAGAACTGGCGCTGGTATCATTCGGCCCAACATACCCGCACAAGATCCTGAGGGCTGCATTGCTGCTGGAAGCCTATCACCCCCAAAGGCGAGGATTGTTTTACAGCTAGCACTCAATGCGGCAAAAGTGAGTCAGGCTGAAGCAGAATCTTTTCGGCCAAGATGGCAAGATTACTTTGCACTACAGACATACTAGTGCACTGCAAATACCAAATTTAATAAGAGCTAAGAGAGTTACTGCCTGCATTCGGTATCTGATTTCTGAAGTCATCATCCATCCCGCCATCTTTACTGAAATTGCTCGCACACCCCGTGAACAAATTTGCAAAAAAAAGAGCAATGATTATTTTCCGCATATGCTTTTCCTTTAGAGTTTAATGTTGTATTAATTCGTCAATAAAAATCTGGTAACGCTGACTCTTGGGTTTATTCATATCTTCAGAATTCACATATTCAATGGATGTTTTTCCACCAATTAACCCTCTCGGCAAAATCATGACCCTTGCAAACGCTGAGGCTAAGGTCTTATCGGTGGCAGCATAAACTGCATCAGGGCCAGCCTCAAACCAGGCGCTCAAGGGTTGATGAGTATGGATATTGCCGAGGGTATGAATTTGGATAGAACCAAATAGTAAACAGCGAATACCCCCACCCAGATGTCGATGAGTCAGCGCCTCGCCTTCAGGAGGAAAATCGACTCTATCACAGCGAATAATGTACTGACTTAAATCACCTAACGCCATCTTGGCCGCTAAGAGTAGAGTACTTTGTGACGCTTGAATTTTATTAGAATTATCAACTTCATTAACCAGTTCCCAGCGCAACATGATTGCGTCAGCACTTCCACCACCCAAGGAAAATGATTCTGGAATAGAAAGGGCGCTATTCTGCGATAGAGTGAGCCTTGTAGAGACGCCATTTTTGATGGCTATACTTCCCTCAACTATATATATGGCTCGAGCATAGGTTGAGTTCAATTCGATCGATGCTGACTTTGCAGTTAGCTGATCAAGATAAAGTCGTAATTCGTAATTCATTTTGTAGCTTTTAATTGCTGCTCAAGCCACTGCGCAAAAAAGGGTGCTGGTTTTAAAATTCGGGTTTCTTGTACCAGCATCAGTGGCCTAATTTTAGGCAGATAAGCCTGCCAATGAGGGTCAAGCGCCAAAACGCCCCGTCTTTTTTCTCGATCTGCGGCGTCTTGGTATGCCCAGAGGTGAATTACCGTATTTTGCGGGCCAGTATCTACAGTGTAATAACCCACATTACAACCCAAAATATTTAATTGTATTGACCGACCTTCATCTTCATAAAGCTTAAGATACTCGGCAACTTTGCCGTGATGTAATGTATAGATTCGCTCTTCGACAATCATTTAGCTTCCTTTTATAATTAATACTTAATGAAATCCAACTTCTAGTTTTGACCGGAATCACGACACTAATCAGCAGAGTATATTAATTTTAGGTTGCAGATGGTAAATTTGAGTCAATTTAGCTGTAATCTATTAAAATTAAAGAATACTTAATTTTCACACTATTCTAGTGGTATGTACGGCATATCAATTTATTCTTATCTATAACCTATTTAGCATGAAATGAGCAAGACTAAAAATATCCTCATCTCGGGTGGAAGCGGCGGCATCGGCAGAGCTATTGCACGTAGAGTAATTGAGGATGGCTATAGCGTTATTAATTTAGATCAAGTACCCCCGAAAGAATTACTTGCTAGCGAAACATTTCATCGAGTCGACTTAACTGACGCCAAAGCAACTCAGGGGTTAATTGCAGACTTGCTGAAGACCACCAGCATATTACGCTTAGTAAATAACGCCGGTATTATTCGTCCCGGCGCCCTTGAGGATGTTAGTCTTGATGATTTTAATGCCGTGATGGACTTAAATCTGAAGGCACCGATGCTATTGGCTCAAAGTCTGATGCCGGCGATGCGCACTGCTCAATTTGGGCGAATTATTAACATTGCTAGTAGAGCGGCACTAGGCAAAGAAGAGCGCACGGCTTATGCTGCTAGCAAAGCTGGCCTGCTCGGAATGACGCGCACCTGGGCGCTTGAAATGGCCCACTTTGGTATTACGGTAAATGCCATTGGACCAGGGCCTATAGCTACTGAATTATTTACTTTGGGTAATCATCCTGACCATCCTAAAACAAAAAAAATTATTGCCAATATTCCAGTGAAGAGAATGGGTGAGCCAGAAGATGTTGCGCACGCTGTTGCACTATTTTTGGATGACCGCGCTAGCTTTATTACCGGACAAGTACTCTATGTTTGTGGTGGCATTACAGTTGGTCTTAGTAACGCAGCTTAATAATCCTTTATAAAGAACCATTATGGAAGAAAAACTGATTTCAATTTATTCAAGTCTAGACTTGGAAATAGCGGATAGCATTATTAATGCAGCAATTAAAATACGTGCAGCTAATGGAATTTTGCCGCAGGCGATTGCTGTCCTGGATTCGGGAGGGCAACTTGTGGCATTTAAACGTGAAAATGGCTGCGGTATCATGCGCTTCGATATTGCGCTTGGTAAAGCTTGGGCAGCTCTTGGCATGGGCATGTCAACTCGCCAAATTAGAGATCGCTTAGCGAATCGCCCCGTTTTTCTAAATGCTTTAGGAGGCGCGGCGGGTGGGCGGTTTATTCCAGTTCCAGGGGGTGTACTGATCTTAAATCAGCAGAGAATAGCCATAGGGGCTGTTGGCATTAGTGGCGATACCTCAGATAAAGACGAGTATTGCGCAATTGAAGCGATTAAATTATCTACGCTACTCGCTGAACCAGCCGAGCCGTCACCCGACTGGAATAGTAGTCAACTTTAATTGAGAAGCAAGATGAACTTAAGCAAAATATTTTTTTCAATAATGAGTTTATTTTTGTTTAGTACAAATTTTTTATCTGGTACTTCACAAGCACAAAATACCTACCCTACTAAGCCAATCCGTTTGGTTGTTCCATTTCCAGCTGGTGGACCAACCGACCAGTTTGCAAGGTTATATGCCCAATCGCTAGGGGTTCAGCTTGGGGTATCAGTAGTGGTTGATAACAAAAGTGGTGCTAGTGGTGCCATTGGTTCGCTTGAAGTAAAAAACAGCAATCCTGATGGCTATACCCTATTATTCGGCACTGCCTCTACGCATGTTCTTTATAGCCTGATCAATCCTAAGCCGCAATATGATTCGATCAAAGATTTTGTTGAAATTGCTGTGGTTGGTGATGCCCCCATTGTTTTTGCTGTAAGCCCCACCACTACTGGTACCTTCAAAGAGCTACTAGAATTTGCAAAACTGAATCCAGGTAAATTGCAATATGGCTCTGCAGGCGAGGGAACCTATCTACATATCGTTGGGGAGAGATTGAAATATGAATTGGGCGGCCTACAAATTCAACATATTCCATTCAGAGGAAGCGCGCAATCAATACCAGCATTGATGGGCAGCCAAATTAATATGACAGTCGATACATTGGGTTCTGTAATTAATCAACATCGAGCAGGAAAGCTAAGAATTGTCGCTATTGCAACTTCTAAGCGCTCGGCTTTATTGCCCGATGTGCCAACAGTGAGTGAGGCTACAGGCCTGAAAGATTTTCAAGCGGCTTTATGGAATATTGTCTCTGCACCGCATGGGCTTTCGCCTGAAATTACTAATAAATTAATCAATGCAAGTACGAAGGTACTTTCTGAGCCAGCCCTGATTGAAAAATTGACTACCCTTTCGATTCAGCCGATTAATAATATTACTGGGATAAAAGCGACTGCATTTATTGCGAAAGAGTTAGTGAGTTTGCGTCCAGTTGTGCAAGCGGCAAACCTGAAGAAAGAGTAATTGAACTACTGCATAGCTTTATAAGCAGATGCTATGAACTCCACAGGGTTTGATCATTGTCTCAGAGCCTACTGTTTGGCGTACGACCTCAGCCAATAATTGGGCTGCTGGCGAGGGCTCTTTCCCTTCAGGGAAAACAATGCCTAAACGCCGAGAGACTAGTGGGTTTTGAATGGGGCGCACTGCTAATGCAGTATTGCTTGGGCCAGGACAAAGCATTGACGGTAAAACGGTTACACCTAGCCCTGCTTCGACTAAACCTAATAAGGTGTGAACTTGCGTAGTTTCATAAACAATTTTTAAGTCAATACCAAGGGGCTCGGACCATTCAGTGCCCTTAAGTGAACGCATTATTTCTGCTGGATGTGCTATTCAAAATATCTTTCTAATGGCACATGCAATGGGCTTTGGAGCCAGTCCAACGAGTGGTAAGTCGATGTATATGCAGCCTATTCGTGATTTATTTGGCCTTAGTGTGGATGAAGATCCTTTATGTTTTATCAATATTGGCACACCGGATCGGTCGATGCCACAAAAACTACGAATGCAACCTACAGAGTTTGTCTCAATACTGAATTAGTCTTGCGCAAGAAATCATATTGGCGTAAGAAATAATTTATTTTTTAGTTTATAGTTATTATTCATCATGATTAATAATTTACCTTAAGGTAATGAGACTATGGAAATTAATATTGCTACAGAAGGCGAGCGCCTCTATCGTCAGTTATTAGCTGAAATTACCGCCTGCAACTGGCCAGCGGTGGAAGCAATGTTTGCCCCCGGATTTCAATCAGTTCATTCTGATGGAGCACGTGATAGAGCTACCGAAATTCAAATGATTAAAAACGAAAAGATTGGCAAGTGTACGGTAAGTGATTTCAAAGTAACTCAGGTAGCAAACCTGAAGAAAGACTCAGTGTAGTTTGGCTGGCCCAAGGATTTCAATTACTTTAGTGTTTTTAGCTTTACCATTACAAAAGAGTAATAAATCTAGCTAGTTATTTGATCTAGCGCAAAAAGATCGCTTTTTTTATAGGGTATAAACCCTATACTTAAGAATAGTTCTATAGAGCTATTTCATTTCTCCATTAATAAGTTGAGAATGCTGGCATTGCTTGTGATGCTGCAGCGCAGTAAGCCTATTTATAAAATTGATTGGAGTATATAAGGTGAGAAGCAGAACGCCCCCAATTTTTTCCTTGGGGTTTAGACCTTTTTATTTATTTGCCGCTTTATGGTCTGCGTTAGCGTTATTTGAGTGGCTTTTAGAATTAAATGGATATGGCATACGAAGGCAGCAATTAATTGTGGGCATGCAATGGCATGCTCATGAAATGCTGTTTGGCTTTGCCGCTACTGTCATTACTGGTTTTTCTTTAACAGCCGTTCGAGCCTGGACTGGTTTAGAAACCCCCACAGGCCTCTCTTTGGCTTTGCTAGTTCTTTTGTGGCTTTTAGGTCGCATTGGCCCTCTTTTAAACCCATTTTTTGCTATTTTTGATATCGCATTTCTTCCGGTAATTGCAATTGTAATTGGGCGGTTAATTTATCAACGTCGAATGCTTAGAAATCTTTTTCTACCGCTGACCATTTTAGTATTAGGTTTCTTGAATGGACTTTTTTATTTAGCGGCTTTAGGTTATATATCAATCGATCCAAACCCTTTACTTTTTACTGCCTTGTATTTAATTACCATGATTGAAGTCATGATTGGCGGCAGAGTAATACCAAGCTTTACTGCAAATACGGTTCCTGGAATTCAGCAATTTCGTCATCCCACTTTAGCCAAAGCAACATTATTATTTACCGCGATATCATTTTTAACTCTTGCATTTTTTACGCCAAATATTATTTCAGCTGCCTTATGTTTTATAACTGCTACGCTACATGCCATTTTACTGTGGGGCTGGCGACCACTTGAAACTAAAAATAAACCAATCTTGTGGATATTACATATCTCATATGCTTGGCTGGTGCTTGGCTTTTCTTTATTAGGCATTTACTCGCTTAAATTAGTCTCGATCTATCCGGCCTTGCATGCATTTGGGATTGGGGCTACTGGCGGTTTAATTATTGGCATGATTACGCGCACAGCACTTGGCCATACTGGCAGACCATTGGTTGCTGGCAAGATCGAACATGCATGTTACTTATTAGTGCCTTGTGCTGCTACTTTTTGGTTAATAGCTCATCTGGCACCAAGTTATTTATTTAATCCCTTACTGGCAATATCGGGTGCTTGTTGGTGTTTGGCTTTTTTGCTGTATTTGCATAAATACTCTCCAATAATGTTTTCTGCAGACTTTATTAAAGCTGCTAAATGAATCCTTTAATACCGCAATCATCTGATCATCTGCTTGCATCAAGTGGGCTTAAAAGCTTGACAATAAAAGGCAAAACTATTTTACCGATAGTACAGGGTGGCATGGGTGTTGGAGTTTCAGCTCATCGCTTAGCTGGCGCAGTTGCAAAATTAGGCGGCATGGGAACCATTTCTTCAATTGATCTACGCCGCTTACATCCAGATTTAATGGATCTGACCCAACATCTTCTCCCTTCAGCAATAAGTAAAAAGGCTATAAATCAAGCCAACCTTGAGGCCTTGAAAAGAGAAATTAAGATGGCTCAAGAGGGTTCGAGTAGTTTCGGACTTATCGCAGTTAATGTTATGCGCGCTGTTAATGAATATGAGGCTTATGTTGCTTGTGCTTTAGAGAGCGGTGTTGATGCGATTGTGGTTGGCGCGGGGTTGCCGCTTGACCTGCCAGATCTAGCCGCTGGTTATCCAGCCACAGCATTAATCCCAATCTTATCGGAGGCTAGGGGTGTGCAAATATTGGTAAAAAAATGGGAGAAAAAAGGGCGCTTGCCAGATGCAATTGTGATTGAAAACCCTAAATTAGCTGGAGGTCATCTGGGGGCCTCTTCAGTTGCCGATATTAATAATCCTAAATTTGATTTTGAACATGTTATTCCTCAGGTAATCAATTTTTTTAAAACGATGGGGATAGAGGGTCAAATTCCTTTAATTGCTGCAGGTGGAATCAGTAATTTACAGGACATTCAAAAACTACAGTCCATGGGAGTATCAGGCGTTCAGTTGGGCACAGCCTTTGCGGTAACGATAGAGGGAGATGCAGATCAAGCATTTAAAAAAGTATTGGCAGGGTCAAAGCCTGAAGAGCTGGTTGAGTTTTTAAGTGTTGCCGGCTTACCTGCACGTGCGGTAATGACGCCTTGGTTAAAAAATTATATGAAAGCCGAGGCCAAGTTAAAAAATAAGGCACGTAAAAAGCCAAGATGCACAATGATATTTGATTGTTTGCATGATTGCGGCTTAAGAGACGGTAATGCTGCTTGGGGACAATTTTGTATAGATAAAGTTCTTGGGAGTGCATTAACGGGAGATACCCAAAAAGGCTTATTTTTTAGAGGGGCTGGAATATTACCCTTCGGCGATCAAATTCGTTCAGTGGCTGATTTATTTAATTGGCTGTTATTAGAAGTAATGCCCAAGATAGATAACTATGCAACAAATTAGTATTGATGTTTTAAAGGAAAAATACCTTAAGCCTGGCGAAGAGGATGCTGAGGCTATTTTTAAAAGGGTAGCTATGGGTTTGGCTGCTGTTGAATTACCAGCATTACAAAAAAAAATAGAAGCCCTTTTTCTGAAAAATATGCTAGCGGGAGCAATCGGCGCTGGTCGAATTATGAGTGCTGGCGGAACCGGTATTCAATCAACCTTAATTAATTGTTTTGTGCAGCCAGTTGGTGATTGTATTCAGGATTTTGATGAAGATGGATTTCCAGGAATATATGAGGCATTAAAACAAGCCGCAGAAACTATGCGTCGTGGCGGTGGAGTTGGCTATGATTTTTCGCGCATTCGGCCAAAAGGTGCCGAGGTAAAAGGCACTGCATCATTTGCTTCTGGTCCTTGTAGTTATATCAATGTATTTGATCAATCTTGTTCTACTGTTGAAAGTGCAGGCTCGCGGCGGGGTGCACAAATGGGAGTTCTAAAAATAGATCATCCCGATATTTTTGAGTTTATTAATGCTAAGCGAACCCCTGGGCGCTGGAATAATTTTAATGTTTCTGTGGGTGTTTCTGATGAATTTATGCGCGCAGTTGAAAGAGACAGTTTATGGGATTTAGTTCATAAAGCTAAGCCAAGCGATAAAAATATTACCAAAGAATTTCATCAACGTGCAGATGGGCTTTGGGTTTATCAAACAATCAAGGCAAAAGAAATTTGGCACCTGGTGATGGAATCCGCATATGATTTTGCTGAACCTGGGATTTTATTTTTAGATAATATTAATAGTGATAATAATTTAAGTTATTGTGAATCTATTGAAGCTACGAATCCATGTGGCGAACAACCCTTACCACCATATGGATGTTGTGATTTAGGCCCAATAATTTTGCCTCGCTTCGTTATTAATCCATTTGGATTTGCTGGAACTGCATCGTTTGATTACCCTGGATTTATTGAGGCAGTAAAAATTCAAGTAAGAATGCTGGATAACGTACTAGACGTAACTTATTGGCCTCTAAAAGAACAAGCTATTGAGGCCCAATCAAAACGTCGGATTGGTGTTGGTTTTACGGGTCTTGGGGATGCCTTGATAATGCTTAAATTAGCTTATAACAGTAACACCGGTAGATCTGAGGCGGCAAATATCGCAAAACATTTACGCGACGCCGCATATCAAGCTTCAGTCGATTTGGCAAAAGAAAAAGGTGCTTTTCCTGCTTTAGATATTGAGCAGTATTTGGGCGGAGCAAATTTTGCTAACCGTTTAGATAGCAATTTAAAAACCGAGATTCGAAAATTTGGAATTCGGAACAGTCACCTGCTTTCAATTGCCCCAACCGGAACAGTCAGTCTGGCTTTTGCTGATAATGCTTCCAATGGAATTGAGCCACCATTTTCTTGGGCTTATCAGCGCAAAAAAAGAGAGGCTGATGGATCAACCAGGGAGTACTCAGTAGAAGATCATGCATGGCGAGTTTTTAAAGAAATGGGGGGAGATATAAATGCTTTACCAGACTACTTTATTACCGCCTTAACAATGTCTGCGGAAGATCATATTGCCATGATGGAGGTAGTGCAGCCCTATATTGATACAGCCATATCAAAAACAGTTAATGTGCCTGCCGATTATCCGTTCGCAAGCTTTGTAAATTTATATTTGAAGGCGTGGCAATCAAATTTAAAAGGCCTGGCAACCTACCGGCCAAATTCAATTTTAGGTTCAGTTTTGCATGTGAATGAAACTGAGCCAGAAGAGATACCAATAACAACTCAAGGTGTATCTAACTTGGGAGGTAATCCATCAAAAAAAGTAGTTGATCGCCGACCCAATGGCGAGTTACCAGCTGTAGCTGAAAAAATTAATTACTGGACTCAAGATGGTCAAAAAACGCTATATTTAATTATTTCATTTTTAAACGTACATGGGTTTGTTAATGGAGAAGAAGTTCAATCAGAGCGAGCTATTGAATTTTTTATGCCAGTAGGCCAAAGTGGTGAATCGCAACAATGGATTACTTCAAGTATGCGCCTTCTTTCATTGGCTGCACGCGGTGGATTTCTAGTAAGAGCGCTAGGAGATATGCGTAAAGTTGCATGGGATCGCGGACCAGTTCGCTTGGGAACTAGGAAAAAAGATGATGGTATCGAGGTGCCAATGTGGCATGACTCTGAAGTATCAGCAGTTGCATTTGCCATTGAAAACATTTTGATAAGGCGTGGTGTTGCACAATTTAATGCACATACTGATATTCAGATTAGTAATGAGACAGCTGAATTAAATACTTCAGGAATGATGAGGGGAAAAAAATGCCCTGAATGTGGGGCGCACGCATTAATTAAAAAAGATGGCTGTGAATATTGCACTAATTGTGGATTTATCGGAGCTTGTGGATAAGATAATTAAAAATGCAAAACGAATTTACCCTCAAACATAAATTAGTCATTATTGGCACAGCACTCTTAGTGCTAGCAATGATATCTATTAGCTTTACTTTGTGGGTAACTTGGAAGCTTGAAGGTGGGGCAGCGGCAATAAATGAGGCAGGTAGAATGCGAATGCAAACTTATCAGCTAACTCTCTTAATTAATGAAAATGAGTCAAAGCTAGCGGCGCAACTAGAGCAAAAATTTGACAATAGCATGCAAGTGTTGAGGTTGGGAGACCCATCTAGGCCTTTATTCGTACCTTGGAATCAGGCAAATACGGCAGTTTTTTTAAATATTCAAGCACAATGGAATGATATTAAACATGGCCTTGCTTTACAGCAGGCCAATGTACTTTCCGTCCAGAATATTGATCGCTTTATCTTTAGCATTGATCGCTTTGTAGGCCTGATCGAGGGAGAGGTTGATTACTGGACTGGGCTATTGCATTTATTTCAATTTGGGATGTTAGCCATTTCTTTGATGGCAACTCTAGTCATAATGTATGTTGGCTATTCTGTTATTTTAGATCCTGTAGCTAAGTTACGCATTGGGTTTGATGAAGTTAGGTCAGGCAAATTAAAAACCCATGTACAAATTGATGCCCAGGATGAATTTGGAGATTTGGCTAAAGGTTTTAATGCCATGACTGAAAATTTAAATGATCTATATGAAAGCCTGGAAGCAAAAGTACGCGAGAAAACTATGCACTTGCAAGAACGCCAAGAAAGATTAGCTGCCATATATGATTTAAGTTCTTTCGTTTCGAGTGAAAATAATTTAGAGAATCTGGCAAAAGGTTTTGCTGATCGTGTGTCATTAATTAGTCATGCAGCAGCAATTGCTATTCGGTGGACCGATGAAGCTAATAAGCGTTATTTTTTATTATCTGGAACAAATTTACCGGATTCAATTTTGGCTGGTGAGCAGTGCATGAATGCAGGTGAATGCCACTGTGGAAACTCTACAGGTATACAAGATATTAAGGTAATTAAATTTAACCTGAACGAGGAGAGGGATCGATTTTGCGTTAAAGCAGGCTTTCAATCTCTTATTACTGTGCCTATACTTTTTCAGCAAAAGTTATTGGGGGAAATTGATTTATTTTATGCTGAATCATGCATTATTGATCATGAGCAATATGCTTTACTTGAAACGCTGGCCAATCATTTGGCTGGGGCAATGGAAGCTCTTCGAATCAAGGCCTTAGAGAAGGAGGCTGCCATTTCTGATGAACGTAGTCTCTTAGCTAGAGAGCTTCATGATTCGATTGCACAATCATTAGCATTTTTAAAAATTCAAGCTAGTCTATTACGCGATGAAATATCAACATTGCAAATGCCAAATGTCAAAGCAATTTTGAATGAACTAGATGAGGGTTTGAGGGAAAGTTATAGTGATGTGCGCGAACTTTTATTGCACTATAGAACTAGAACAAATGTTGAAGATATTGAATCGGCTATTAAGACTACGTTGCAAAAATTTGAGCACCAATTTGGCATTCAAGTAAACCTTAAAATGTATGGTCAGGGATTACCCTTGGCGCCTGATGTGCAAATTCAAGTGCTACATATTATTCAAGAGGCTTTATCCAACATTAGAAAGCATGCTAAAGCGGAAACTGTTACCCTAACGGTAAGGCAAAATCCGATTTGGTCTTTTGAAGTTATAGATGATGGTATTGGTTTTTTAATTGATTTAGATAAATTGGATAGTACCCATGTAGGGATGAGTATCATGAGAGAACGGGCCAGTAAAATTAATGCCGAAGTAACTATTTCTTCTTCTCCAAATGGCGGCTCGAGGGTTTTTTTACGTTTACCTAACTTGGCTTCAATGAGTGCTTAATTAAATAATAATTAATTGGAAAAAATTAGCATACTTGTAGTTGATGACCATACTCTTTTTAGAAGGGGGTTAATTTCTTTACTTGCTCAAGCTCCTGATTTCGATGTAATTGGTGAGGCAGGTGATGCAGTTGGAGCTTTGCGAATTTGTGAGGCCTTGCATCCCGATGTGGTTTTGCTTGATAATCACTTGCCTGGTGCTAGCGGCATTCAATCTTTGCCGGATATTTTTCGCGCTGCTCCTGATGTCACGGTCATTATGCTTACAGTGAGCGAAGATGAGGCTGATTTAATTCAGGCTTTACAAAATGGTGCCCAAGGCTATTTGCTAAAGACGAGCGAAAAAGATGATTTACTTATTGGAATACGAAAAGCATTTAATGGTGAGTCTGTTATTAGTCAGGAAATGACCCATAAATTAGTTACTGCATTTAAATTTAGTAAAAAAAATAATTTAGATAAAAATACTAGTGGCGCCTTGGCTGCCAGTCTTTCACCTCGAGAGTTGCAAATCGTTTGTCAAATTGCCAAGGGATCGAGTAATAAAGTAATTGCTCGTGAACTTGGTATTGCTGATACTACTGTTAAGATTCATGTGCAGCATGTCTTGCGTAAATTAAATCTTTCCTCCCGAGTGCAGGTAGCCGTATTTGCAAACGTCGAGAGGCTCTGCCCTTAGAAGTAGCCCTAAAGGACTAGTAAAGATGAAAAGTCTAGTTCCTTTGCTATTCTTAAATATCCTTTTGGGGGATATTCCTAGAGCAATTTAGTTTTGATAATGACTCATGAAAAGGGAGATTTTCATGAGTGCCATTACTCAAACAAATTCTAAAGCATATTCAGTTCTAATTATTAGCACCTTTGCCTTTACGGTGTGCTTCATGGTCTGGATGATGTTTGGCGTAATTGGCATTCCTATTAAGAAAACACTGAATTTAAGCTCTACTCAATTTGGCCTTCTTACTGCAATGCCGATCTTAACGGGTTCTTTGGTTCGTGTGCCTTTAGGGATATGGACTGATCGCTATGGGGGAAGAATAGTCATGCTTTCTTTAATGTTAGCTTGCGTAATTCCAATCTGGCTGATGTCATATGCAACGCAATATTGGCATTTCTTAATGATCGGACTATTTGTCGGTTTGGCAGGTGGATCTTTCTCAGTAGGCACTCCCTATGTAGCGAGATGGTTCCCAAATAATCGCCAAGGTTTTGCCATGGGTGTTTTTGGCGCTGGAAATTCTGGCGCGGCAGTAAATAAATTTCTAGCACCTGCATTGGTAGTTGCTTTTGGTTGGTCAGTTGTGCCACAAGTTTACGCGGCTGTCATGCTTGGTGCCGCCATATTATTTTGGTTTATTAGTTATAGTGATTCCACGCATCTAGTGAGTACTAATACCTCATTTAAAGAGCAACTCAAGGCATTAAAAGATCCCAAAGTATTGCGCTATTGCCAGTATTACAGCATTGTTTTTGGCGGCTATGTAGGCCTTAGTTTATGGATGGTTCAGTATTACGTAGGCGAGTTTGGCCTAGAAATACGTACAGCAGCGCTATTGGCTGCATGTTTTTCATTACCAGGTGGAGTTTTACGCGCAATTGGTGGATGGTTTGCAGATAAGTATGGTGCCCACCAAATAACTTGGTGGGTAATGTGGGTTAGTTGGATATGCCTTTTCTTGCTTTCCTATCCTCCAACTGAATTCATCATTCAAACAATTAATGGACCAGAAACCTTTCATATTGGTTTAAATATTTATTTATTTACTGCGCTGATGTTTATTTTAGGAATTGCTTGGGCATTTGGCAAGGCGAGTGTCTTTAAATATATTGGCGACGACTACCCAAATAATATTGGCACCATTTCAGGAATTGTTGGCTTAGCAGGGGGGCTAGGGGGTTTTGTATTGCCTATCTTATTTGGAGCATTGTTAGATATCACCGGTATTCGGTCGAGTGCATTTATGTTGATGTATGGAGTGGTATGGGTATCACTCATTTGGATGTATTTCACTGAAGTCCGTCGTTCTGAACTAATGGGTGGTAAGGCCATTCCATCTGCAATTCAATAATTTACTATTAAAGGCGACTTATATGTCTTCTACTGTCATCACCCGCTGGGATCCTGAAAATAAACAATTTTGGGATGGAATCGGTAAGGCTATAGCAAAACGAAATTTATTAATTTCAATTCCGGCATTAACCTTAGCATTTTCAGTTTGGATGGTTTGGTCTGTAGTAGTAGTGAATTTACCAAACGTGGGCTTTAAATTCTCCACTAATCAATTATTTTGGCTCGCTTCTTTACCTGCGCTTTGTGGTGCAACCCTGCGTATTTTTTATTCTTTTGCAGTACCTATTTTTGGCGGTCGTCGTTGGACGGCAATTTCTACGGCTTCATTATTAATTCCAGCAACTGGGATTGGTTTGGCAGTCCAAAATACTGCTACGCCATATGAAATATTTATCTTGCTCGCATTGTTGTGTGGATTTGGAGGCGGTAATTTTGCATCATCTATGGCAAACATTAGCTTTTTTTATCCGAAGGCACAAAAAGGGACAGCCCTAGGATTAAACGCTGGATTAGGTAATTTGGGTGTATCAATTGTGCAATTAGTTGTACCGTTGGTCATTACCACAGGGATATTTGGAGTATTTGGTGGCGAACCTCAAACAGTGATTAAGGCAGGCAATACTTCTTTGCTTTGGTTGCAAAATGCGGGATTTATTTGGTTACCTTTTATAGCTGCAGCATCTATTGCTGCTTGGTTTGGCATGAATGATTTAGCTGAAGCAAAGGCATCTTTCGCAGATCAGGCAGTAATTTTTAAACGTAAACATAATTGGCTAATGTGCTGGCTGTATCTAGGCACATTTGGATCTTTTATTGGCTATTCTGCCGGGTTCCCCCTGCTTATTAAAAGTCAATTTCCTGGGGTAAATGCTTTGAGCTATGCCTGGTTAGGCCCCTTAGTTGGTGCGCTAGCTAGACCTATTGGCGGATGGTTATCTGACAAGTTAGGGGGAGCCAGAGTCACTTTTTGGAATTTTATTGCCATGAGTGGGGGTGTATTTGCTGTTTTAAATTATTTACCTAGCCATGGAACAGGTGGAAATTTCTTCGGTTTTTTAATTGCTTTTATGACTTTATTTGCTACCTCCGGTATTGGTAATGGCTCTACCTTTCGTATGATTCCCGTTATTTTTCTCACTGAACGTCAACGGGAAGCGAGCCAAACACAGTCAGGACAGGATCAGGCAATTCGTGATGCTAATAAGGAGGCTGCAGCTGTGCTGGGATTTAGTTCCGCAGTTGGTGCTTATGGTGGTTTCTTTATACCCAAAAGTTATGGCTCATCAATCGCCGCAACGGGCGGTCCAGAGGCCGCTTTATATGCATTTATTGTTTTTTATGTTACATGCACTGTGATCACTTGGCGGTATTACAGCCGTAAAAATGCCCCAATGCCTTGTTAAGAATTCATTAAAGGATAAATATGAGCCACTTTCTAGATCGCCTGAAATTTTTAACTGCTGATTCTGAGAAATTTTCGAATGGTCACGGTAAAACAGTTGCAGAAGACCGCACTTGGGAAGATGCCTATCGTTCTCGCTGGCAGCACGATAAGATTGTACGTTCGACCCATGGCACTAATTGCACTGGATCTTGTTCGTGGAAGATTTATGTAAAGGGTGGAATAGTTACTTGGGAAACCCAACAGACAGATTACCCAAGAACTCGGCCTGATTTACCCAATCATGAGCCACGAGGGTGCGCACGGGGGGCTAGTTATAGCTGGTACATGTATAGCGCAAATCGAGTGAAGTATCCAATGATACGAGGACGCTTGCTTAAACAATGGCGAGAAGCAAAATCAATTGCCAAAAGTCCTGTTGATGCGTGGGCCAATTTAGTAGAAAACCAAGAAAAACGTAAGGAGTGGCAGGCACAACGTGGAATGGGTGGATTTGTAAGGGCCTCATGGGATGAAGTAAATGAAATAATAGTGGCAGCAAATATTTACACCATTAAGCAGTATGGCCCAGATCGTATTATTGGCTTTTCACCCATCCCTGCAATGTCAATGGTAAGTTACGCCGCAGGCTCGAGATACCTGAGTCTAATTGGCGGTGTTTGTATGAGCTTCTATGATTGGTATTGTGATTTACCGCCTGCTAGCCCTCAGGTGTGGGGAGAGCAAACTGATGTTCCTGAGTCAGCCGATTGGTATAACTCAACTTTCATTATCGCTTGGGGATCAAACGTACCGCAAACGCGCACACCTGACGCACATTTTTTTACCGAAGTTCGATACAAAGGCGCCAAAACTGTAGCCATCACACCAGACTACGCAGAAGTTTCAAAGTTAGCTGATATTTGGATGCATCCGAAGCAAGGCACCGATGCTGCTATCGCTATGGCAATGGGGCACGTCATTCTTAAAGAGTTTTATTTTATTAAACGGACTGCGTATTTTGACGATTACGTGCGTCGTTATACCGATATGCCAATGTTAGTCATGCTAGAAGAAAAGGTCATTGAGGATGGCAGGACGATCCTTGTCCCTGGCCGTTATGTTCGTTCGAGTGATTTTGAGGGCAAGTTGGGGCAGACCAATGGCGCTGATTGGAAAACAGTAGCATTTGATATCGGTGGTAAACCAGTAGTGCCTAATGGATCGATTGGCTTTAGATGGGGTCCCGACGGGCGCAAAGATTTAGGCAAGTGGAATTTAGAATCAAAAGAAGCGCAATATGACCGAGAAATCAAATTAAAACTGTCTCTCATGGAAGATCAGTTGTTACATGAGATTGTGCCAGTTGGATTTCCCTATTTTGGTGGAATTGTTACGCCTCACTTTGATGTTAATAAACAAACCGATGTATTGGTTCGCAACATACCTGCAAAAAAAATTAGCTTAGGTGAAGTAGATAATAAAAAAGAAGTTTATGTTGCCACAGTCTTTGATTTATTGGCCGGAAATTATGGAATTAATCGAGGCCTAGGCGGCGAATGCGCAAAATCATACGAGGACAATGTGCCCTATACGCCCGCCTGGCAAGAATTAATTACTGGAGTCAAACAGGAGCAAGTAATTGCCGTTGCTCGCCAGTTTGCTGAAAACGCCGAAAAAACGCAAGGTAAGTCAATGGTGATTATTGGCGCCGCAATGAATCACTGGTATCACTGCGATATGAATTATCGCGGCATTATAAATATGCTAATGATGTGCGGCTGTATAGGACAAAGCGGCGGAGGATGGGCACATTATGTAGGTCAAGAAAAGTTGCGCCCGCAAACAGGATGGACTCCTTTGGCTTTTGCTTTAGATTGGATTCGTCCTCCGCGTCAACAAAATTCAACCAGTTTTTTTTATGCACATACTGATCAATGGCGTTATGAAAAGCTAGGGATGGAAGAAATTCTTTCACCCTTAGCTAATAAAGCTGACTATCAAGGCAGCATGATTGATTACAACGTTCGTGCTGAGAGAATGGGCTGGTTACCCTCAGCGCCACAGTTAAAAACAAATCCATTAGATGTTGCGAGAGATGCTCTCGCTGCAGGAATTGATCCCAAAGAATATGTGGTAAAGAATTTGCAGACTGGCTCATTAAAAATGAGCTGTGAGGACCCTGATCATCCCAATAATTGGCCGCGAAACATGTTTGTCTGGCGCTCAAACTTACTGGGGTCTTCTGGTAAAGGCCATGAATATTTTCTCAAGCACTTACTGGGTACGTCTCATGGAGTTCAGGGCAAAGACTTGGGTGTCGATGAGGCTAGACCTTCTGAGGTAGCTTGGCATGAGCAAGCACCCGAAGGAAAATTAGATTTATTGGTTACATTAGATTTTCGAATGAGTACAACCTGCTTATATTCTGACATTGTTTTACCTACGGCAACTTGGTATGAAAAGAATGATTTAAACACCAGCGATATGCACCCTTTTATTCACCCTTTATCAACCGCAGTAGATCCAGCGTGGGAAGCTCGAAGTGATTGGGATATTTATAAAGGATTTGCTAAGAAATTTTCCGAAGTTTGTGTTGGTCATTTAGGCGTAGAAAAGGATATTGTATTAACACCATTAATGCACGATACGCCTGCCGAGCTTGCTCAAGCGTTTGATGTGCATGATTGGAAAAAAGGCGAATGCGAGCTTATTCCCGGTAAAACTGCACCTCAAATTACTCTAGTCGAGCGAGATTATCCTAATACTTATCAGCTGTTCACGGCTTTAGGGCCGCTAATGGATAAAGTAGGGAATGGGGGTAAAGGTATTGCATGGGACACCAAAGATGAGGTTGAGCAGCTACGTGATTTAAATGGACGTGTTAAAGATGGAGCCATGAAGGGGATGGCTAACATTAATACTGATATAGACGCAGCAGAAGTAGTATTAATGCTAGCCCCAGAAACTAATGGTCATGTAGCTGTAAAGGCCTGGAATGCCTTATCGAAAATAACTGGTCTTGAGCATGCGCATTTAGCCTTACATCGTGAAGATGAAAAAATTCGCTTTAGAGATATTCAAGCGCAACCTAGAAAAATTATTAGTTCACCAACATGGTCAGGCCTAGAAAGTGAAAAAGTTTCTTACAACGCTGGATACACCAACGTGCATGAATATATTCCATGGCGAACCTTAAGTGGCCGGCAACAGTTTTATCAAGATCACAAATGGATGCGGGCATTTGGGGAGGGTTTAGTGTCGTATAGACCCCCAGTTGATTTAAAAACAATTAATGGCATTAAAGGGATTAAACCTAATGGCAATAAAGAAATTGTCCTGAATTTCATTACGCCACATCAAAAATGGGGAATCCATTCTACTTATAGCGATAACTTGATGATGTTGACCTTAAACCGCGGGGGCCCAGTGGTATGGCTCAGTGAAGATGATGCGGGTGATGCAGGAATTGTAGATAACGATTGGGTAGAACTTTATAACACTAATGGCGCTATAGCTGCGCGCGCAGTAGTTAGTCAACGCGTTAATCCTGGAATGGTGATGATGTACCACGCCCAAGAAAAAATAATAAATACACCTGGCTCCGAAATTACGGGTTTGCGTGGTGGTATTCATAACTCGGTAACCCGTATTGTATTAAAGCCAACCCACATGATTGGGGGTTATGCGCAATACAGTTACGGCTTTAATTATTACGGCACCATAGGCACTAATCGCGATGAATTTGTCACCATTCGAAAAATGCGCAAGATTGATTGGCTAGATAGTGAAAATAGGAACGCTATACAAGCGTAACAAGGAAAATTAAAATGAAAATTCGAGCGCAAATTGGCATGGTATTAAACCTTGATAAATGCATTGGTTGCCATACTTGCTCAGTAACCTGTAAACAAGTCTGGACTAATCGTCCGGGCATGGAATACGCTTGGTTTAATAACGTAGAAACGAAGCCTGGTATTGGTTATCCTAAAAATTGGGAAAACCAAGAAAAGTGGAAGGGCGGCTGGACTCGGAAAAGCAATGGCAAGCTTGAGCCCAAGCAAGGCGGTCGATCAAAAATTTGGATGAATTTATTTGGCAATCCTAATTTACCTGAAATTGATGATTACTACGAACCTTTTACCTTTGATTACGAGCACTTACAAAATGCTCCAGAGACTAAGGCAACCCCAACTGCGCGGCCTAAAAGCTTAATTACTGGGAAGCGAATGGAAAAAATTGAGTGGGGACCCAACTGGGAGGAAATTTTAGGTGGTGAATTTTCTAAACGGAGTAAAGATACCAACTTTGATCAGATGCAAAAAGATGTCTATGGGCAATTTGAAAATACCTTCATGATGTATATGCCAAGATTATGTGAACATTGCTTGAACCCTGCCTGTGTAGCCTCATGTCCGTCAGGGTCAATTTATAAGCGCGAAGAAGACGGCATCGTCTTAATTGATCAAGACAAGTGTCGCGGCTGGCGGATGTGTGTTTCAGCCTGCCCTTATAAAAAGATTTACTATAACTGGAAGAGTAGTAAGGCTGAAAAGTGTATTTTTTGCTACCCACGCATCGAGTCCGGACAGCCTACCGTATGCTCAGAAACTTGTGTAGGCAGAATTCGATATTTGGGCGTCATGTTATACGATGCTGATCAAATTGAACATGCTGCCAGCGTTGAGAGTGAACAGAATTTATATGAAGCCCAATTAAAGATTTTTCTGGATCCACATGATCCAGTAGTGCAAAGGCAAGCTTTACAAGATGGTGTGCCGCAAAATTGGTTAGATGCCGCTAAGAAAAGTCCAGTCTATAAAATGGCCATGGACTGGAAAATTGCATTGCCGCTGCACCCTGAATACAGAACCCTACCCATGGTTTGGTATGTGCCACCACTTTCTCCGATTACTGGCGCAGTTGAGGCCGGATATGTTGGTGTGAATGGCCATATTCCCGATGTTAGGCAATTACGCATTCCAATTCAATATTTGGCAAATATGTTAACGGCGGGAGACGAGGCTCCAGTAGTTGCTGCATTAGAAAAAATGCTTGCAATGCGAGCTTGGCAACGAGATAAACATGTCAATGGCACTGAAAATCATGCTGCTTTAAATCAAGCCGGAATTTCTGCTAGTCAAGTTGAAGATATGTATCAAATTATGGCAATTGCAAACTACGAAGATCGATTCGTGATTCCAACTACGCATCGTGAATATGCAGAAAACACATTTGAGATGAAAGGAAGTTGCGGGTTTACATTCGGCAACGGCTGTTCAGATGGAGATTCAGAAGCTAGCCTCTTTGGTGGAACTAAGCGCCGCACAATTCCAATAAACCTAAGTGCTTAAGGGGATACGGATGAAAGATTCATTACCACTACGCGCATTATCTAGATTACTTCAATATCCCGATGTCGAACTTCGGGAAAATTTATTAGAAATGAAGCCTATTGTTATGGCCTTGCCAAAAATAAGCAAGTCTGTAGGAATTGGATTAAATGAATTAATACAATATTTACACTCTACCGATCTTTATGTTCTGCAGGAGGAATATGTAGAGTATTTTGATCGGGGAAGGGCTACCTCCTTACATTTATTTGAGCATGTGCATGGCGACTCACGTGAACGTGGTCAAGCGATGGTTGATTTATTACAGACCTATAAAGCGGGTGGTTTGATACTTGCAACCAACGAACTACCAGATCAATTATCAATTGTGCTTGAGTTTGCTTCCACTTTAAGACTAGCTCAGTCAAGGCAATTTATCGCAGAAATGGCGCATGTTTTGAACGCAATTTATAGTGCATTAGTAGCCCGCCAAAGTAGGTATGCATGGGTTGTCGCTGCTGCAATTGAATATTCTAGAGAGAAAGTAAAAATTCTTGCTCTAAAGCTTAAAGAAGAATCAATTGACGAGACTTGGGCAGAACCTCCTGCATTTGGGGGATGCACTACTCAAGGTCAAGGTAAGCCAGGCGATGAACAGCCACTTCATTTTATTCAGCATGCTAAAGATAAACAAGGAGTTCAAATATGAACTATTTAGAGTTATTTATTTTTGGAATTTATCCCTATATATGCCTAACGATATTTTTTTTAGGCAGTTTAATTCGCTTTGATCGCGATCAATACACCTGGAAAAGTGATTCAAGCCAGCTATTGCGTAAAAAACAACTACGTTTAGGTAGTATGTTGTTTCATATTGGTGTGTTATTTTTGTTCTTTGGGCACTTCTTTGGGATGCTCACCCCCCATTTCTTTTATGAGTCATTTATTGCTGCTGGTGAAAAGCAGCTTGTTGCCATGATAACGGGTGGTATTGCAGGTATCTTTGGATTGGTTGGTATAAGTATTTTATTGTATCGGCGTTTAATGGATGATCGTATTCGGCTTACTAGTAAGCCTAGCGATATTTTAATATTGCTTATTTTATGGGTACAACTTGTACTTGGGTTAGCAACAATTCCATTATCTGCTGCTCACTTAGATGGTTCGATGATGTTGAAGCTGGCTGGTTGGGCGCAGCATATTATGACATTTCAGGGTAGTGCAGTTGAGTTATTAAGTGGAGTTAATTGGATCTTTCGCCTCCATATGTTTTTGGGTATGACGCTGTTTCTAATCTTTCCATTTACCCGGCTGGTGCATATTTGGAGTGGCTTTGCCTCTATCACCTATTTATTTCGCCCATACCAAATTGTGCGCAGCCGACGATTGGGTATTGGAAGAAAATAGTCAATACTTAGCAATGAATCACGGGAAATAAAAAAATGGTAAATAGTCAATTGTGCGAAACAATCCAAACTCTAATTTCAACTCGCCAATCCTTTTTGCCAAAACGTTTATTTCAGCCTGGCCCAACTCAGGGGCAGTTAGATACCCTATTTTCAATGGCGGCAACTGCGCCAGATCATGGGTTAATTCGTCCATGGCGTTTTGTGATATGCCCGCTCGAAAAAAGGGGGGAGTTAGCTCAAGCATTTGCTCAATCGCTATTAGATCGAGACTCTTCAGCCACCGACCAACAAGTTCAAGATGCGATGGTTAAGGCACATCGGGCGCCCTTTGTGATGCTGTTAGTCGTTAATGCAAGGGGCTCGGACCATTCAGTGCCCTTAAGTGAACGCATTATTTCTGCTGGATGTGCTATTCAAAATATCTTTCTAATGGCACATGCAATGGGCTTTGGAGCCAGTCCAACGAGTGGTAAGTCGATGTATATGCAGCCTATTCGTGATTTATTTGGCCTTAGTGTGGATGAAGATCCTTTATGTTTTATCAATATTGGCACACCGGATCGGTCGATGCCACAAAAACTACGAATGCAACCTACAGAGTTTGTCTCAATACTGAATTAGTCTTGCGCAAGAAATCATATTGGCGTAAGAAATAATTTATTTTTTAGTTTATAGTTATTATTCATCATGATTAATAATTTACCTTAAGGTAATGAGACTATGGAAATTAATATTGCTACAGAAGGCGAGCGCCTCTATCGTCAGTTATTAGCTAATATTACCGCCTGCAACTGGCCAGCGGTGGAAGCAATGTTTGCCCCCGGATTTCAATCAGTTCATTCTGATGGAGCACGTGATAGAGCTACCGAAATTCAAATGATTAAAAACGAAAAGATTGGCAAGTGTACGGTAAGTGATTTCAAAGTAACTCAGGTAGACGGTTGCCTAGTCGTGACTAATATGCTGGCAGTAGAGGAAACCATCGACGGCAAAAGACTTCCAGCTAAATCTTTTGCGCGCCTTAGTGTTTGGAAGCAAAATCAAGGCACTTGGCAGATGATTGCTATCGCGAATTTAAGGACACTTTAATTCGGTTTGGTGCAAACTTCTGGCTTAATTTGATCTGGTTTTTCTTGGCCCATATACACACCAATAATTTTTACCGGTTGATTACCCACGGCGTGAGCAATATGGCACCATTCAATCGCCTCAATATATGACGCGCCAGATTTGAAGGTGCGCTTACCTTTGCTGCCATAGTCAACGATTACTTCACCTGAAACCACGTATATAAATAACGGGACAGCATGTTTATGAAGTGAAGTTTTTTTACCTACAGGTATTTCAATGTTGTACGCATTAATTAAGGGTGTGCCAGTGGGATATTTAAATGATTGTCCTAAAATCGTTTTAGGGGCATCTATTAAAGGAATGACTGTCGCCTTGATATCCTCATAGGGTACATCGCCGCCTAAATGCGTGACGGCTAGGGTATGTCCAGACAGGGCAAATAAACTAAGCGTAATCAGGTGTTTCAGTAAATGGTGTGTATTGGAAAAGGGCTTCATTTCTTCTTTCTGGGTTGCGGGGAATTTCGTTGAGACTACCAAACCGACTCTTTGCCTGGCGTAGACGTAATTTGATGGATACTTAAATCGGCGCCAGCATGTTCTTCTTCGGGGCTGAGTTTTAGTCCCATCGCACGCTTTAGCACGCCATACACAATAAAGCCGCCAACTAGCGCAATTGCAACACCAAGGGCCGAGCCAATTAATTGCGCTGAAAAGGATATGCCGCCAATTCCTCCAAAAAATTTCTGCCCAAAGATTCCTGCCGCTAAGCCGCCCCATAGTCCACATAAACCATGTAACGGCCACACCCCTAATACGTCGTCAATACGCCAGCGATTTTGCTCTAAGGTAAATACTTTGACAAAGAGCGCGCCAGCGACCAGACCAACTACTAAGGCGCCTACGGGATGCATTAAATCTGAGCCTGCACAAACGGCAACTAAACCAGCTAATGGCCCGTTATAGGCAAAGCCAGGATCATTCTTACCAACCAGCCATGCTGCCAGAGTTCCGCCAACCATGGCCATTAGTGAATTCATAGCCACAAGGCCACTCATCTTATCAATGGTTTGTGCGCTCATGACATTAAAGCCAAACCAACCTACCGTTAGAATCCATGCCCCTAGCGCAAGGAATGGAATACTCGAGGGCGGATGAGCGGAGACTTTGCCATCTTTGTTGTACCGACCATAACGTGCGCCTAATAAAATAATTGCAGGCAAGGCAATCCAGCCGCCGACCGCATGAACCACAATTGAGCCTGCGAAGTCATGGAATTCCTCACCTGTAAGGTTTTTAATCCAAGCTTGAATACCATAGTTTTGATTCCAGACAATGCCTTCGAAAAAGGGGTAAAGAAAACCGACCAAAATAAAGGTAGCAATTAACTGAGGGTTAAATTTAGCGCGCTCGGCAATGCCGCCAGAAACAATAGCAGGAATTGCGGCAGCAAAGGTGAGTAAGAAGAAAAATTTAACTAACTCAAAACCACTTTTTTGCGCTAAGACGGTAGCCGAATCCCAAAACCCGATACCATAAGCCAGGCCATAACCAATAAAAAAATAGGCAATTGTTGAGACCGCAAAATCAATCAAAATTTTGACTAAGGCATTAACTTGATTTTTTTCGCGTACTGTACCAAGCTCTAAAAAAGCAAAGCCCGCATGCATGGCTAATACCATAACAGCACCCAACATAATAAAAAGTGCATCGAGAGCTGGCTTTAGATTTTCCATAGACCTAATTGTTATAGTTTAAGGGTGGCCAAGAAACTTTTAATGACCTGGTTTTGTAAATCATTTTCATCTTTAGTGGCGCCTGCCCCAGAGTAGTGCCCCATTGGCAAGCGCTCATTAATCGCAATATATTTAGCATTAGGAATGATCTTGGCAGTTTTTAGGGCATCTGCTTCTGGGTTCAGTAAGTCGCCAGTGCCTGCAAGAATCAGGGTTTTGGCTTTAATCGAGCGCAGTGCTGCGGCTGTGTCGCCATTAAAGCCAGCAGTTTGACCAACATCGTGGCGATCGTATGCTCGCGATTGCCAAATCCAATCGTTGGCATCCATTCTTTTCCAGCCTGCATCTTGTATCTTACGCAGGGCTTCGATTTCTGCTTCCGGCGAGGAAATCAATTGATTTTGGTAGGCGGGAGTACGAACAATCACACCGCTAAGCCAACCAGACCACAGTCGCATACCTGCTTCCAGTGGTTTGTCGTATTGACCATTCCGGTAATTGGGGTCGCTCATAATACTTTGGCGTAGCATTTCTAGAATCCCTGTAGTCCAGGCTGGTGTTTTTGCAAGCGGCACAATGGGAATAATGGCTTGCATGGCATAAGGGTAAGAAACACCCCATTGCAAGGCTTGCATACCCCCCATCGATGCGCCAATTACCGCTACTAATTTCGTAATACCAAAGTGATCGACCACCAGACGGTATTGCGAATTCACCATATCGCGAATATTAAATTCAGGAAAACTCGTATTGGGTTGTAATTTGCTGTTCGATGGCGAAGTAGTAAGACCATTGCCAATGGCATCGGTACAAATAATGAAATATTTATCAGGATCCAGTGCTTTGCCAGGGCCGATTAAATAATCAAGGCGATGATGATTGCCACCAATGGCCGTAACCATCAAAATTGCATTACTTTTATCTTTATTTAGCGTACCAAAGGTTGTATAGCTTAAGGAAAAAACCCGAATAAATGCACCATTTTCAAGGGGCAAATTGCCTTCATGGTATATCTGGTGTTCAGGTTCATTGGCGCGATGGGCAAAGGTTGCAAAAGAAATACAGCTCAGCATAAAGCTGATGCCATAGATGATTACTTGTAACCCTCTTAAATACATACTGCACCTCCAAAGGCTAATATAGCTGTATTTATAACAGGAATTGGCGACCTACCATTAATTGCTAGGCTGGTCACCATTGCTGAGGCTAATTAGGTGATAATTAAGCAATAATTAAGCAATAATTAAGCACTAATTTTAAAGGGTTAGAAATGAAGCTATCTATACTGTTATTAGGCATTCTTTTTTCTTTTAGTGTCCATGCTAAAGGGGTTCGGCTAATTTGCGCTGAGGCTAATTCAACATCCAATTTATTGATTCAAGTACATCATCAAAAAAACCAATGGGTCTACCAAATCGATGAGTTAGTGATGAAGAATGGTAAAACTGATGCTTTGGGTGGTGTTGCCCAGATATCCAAAAAGAGCGGTATTTACACCATCAATTACAAAAGCAATACTAGCGACTCAATTACCGTCATCAATCCAAAAGAAGGCACGATGACTGTTCAAGATCTTGCCGATGGCAATAAAACGACTGAATATCAATGTAAGCCTAGTAATTTCAAGAAGTAATCAATCAATCTTCGATAGCCTATTGGCCACGCACATAAAAGATATTATTAATGAGCTCACTGAGCCGTTCTGAATTAAAAATCTTAAGCCTTTCTGCGCTCGGCGGTGTGCTCGAATTTTATGACTTCATTATCTTTGTTTATTTTGCTACCTCAATTGGGGCATTATTTTTTCCAGCTAATATGCCCGACTGGTTGCGTCAATTACAAACCTTTGGTATTTTTGCGGCAGGATATTTAGTGCGTCCCATTGGTGGTATTGTGATGGCGCACTTTGGCGATACCCGTGGGCGCAAAAAAATGTTTACGCTTAGTATATTTTTAATGGCAATTCCCACTCTGGCTATTGGGCTGATGCCAACTTACGCTGATATCGGCATATTAGCACCGCTTATCTTATTATTATTTCGGATGATGCAAGGCGCAGCGATTGGTGGCGAGGTTCCGGGGGCATGGGTATTTGTCGCTGAGCATGTGGCCCCTCGCTATGTTAGTTTCGCATGTGCTGTTTTAACAGCTGGATTAACTGGCGGTATTTTATTAGGCGCAGTTGTAGCCGTGTTAATCAATACATTTTATTCACCAGAGCAAATTTTAAGCGGGGGTTGGCGTGTCCCCTTTATTCTGGGTGGCGTGTTTGGGGTTATTGCAGTTTTTCTGAGGCAATGGTTACATGAAACCCCAGTATTTCAAGCAATGCAACAGCAATTAAGTCGTCAAGAATTACCTTTAAAGGTCGTTTTGCGTGCGCATCGTCCAGCAATTGTGTTAACAGCATTAATGACTTGGATGTTATCTGCAGCAATTGTGACGATGATTTTAATGACACCAACCTTGTTGCAAACTTTATTTAAAGTGCCCGCTAGACTCGCACTTGAGGCTAATATTTTTGCAACCCTAAGCTTAACAGCAGGGTGTTTAGTTTTTGGCGCTTTAGCAGGAAAATTCAATGCAGGACGAGTCATGCTGATTGGCTCAACTGGGCTGGCAGCAACGTCAATTCTTTTTTACCAACAGTTGGCAATTTCATCTGAACATATTTTTCTGCTCTATGGTTTAAATGGTTTTTTTGTCGGCGTTATCGCCATTATTCCTGCGGTTGGGGTAATGGCGTTTCCTGCACCCGTTCGATTCTCCGGGCTTTCCTTTTCCTACAACGTGGCTTATGCGATTTTTGGTGGACTCACTCCAATTTTTATAAGCCTATTAATTCCTTTAAATATGATGTCGCCTGCCTATTATGTGGCTGCATTAGGGGCTTTGGGTTTTTGTATCGGCCTTTATCTGATAAGAAAAAAACCTGCACTTGAAATGATGCATTAAGTATGTCCAAAATAGTTGCTTCCAAAGCCTTATCCCGTTTTCGAGTGCTTGATTTAACCCGCGTTCGTGCTGGACCAGTATGCGTCAGGCACTTAGCCGATTTTGGTGCTGACGTAGTGAAGATTGAAAACCCGGGGCCTGAAGAATATGCTGGTCCACGCGATGCTGCCGACTTTCAAAATCTACATCGCAATAAACGCTCGATTACTTTAAATTTGAAAACCCCTGAAGGCAAAGCTATTTTTGAGCAATTAGCAAAAACTGCCGATGTCGTCGTAGAAAATTATCGACCAGATGTTAAGTATCGCTTAGGAATTGATTACGACTCATTAAAAAAAATCAATCCCAAAATTATTCTGGCGAGTATTTCGGGTTATGGTGAAGATGGCCCGTATAAAAATCGCCCTGGTTTTGATCAAATTACTCAAGGCTTATCTGGCTTAATGTCCGTGACAGGAGCCCCAGGAGATGGCCCGATGCGCGTAGGCGGCGCTGTAACCGATGTAACTGCTGGCCTGCTGGCAGCAATGGGGGTAATGACTGCCTTACTTGAACGGGATGAAAGTGGGCAAGGGCAGTGGGTACAAGCCAATCTCTTGCAAGCGGGTTTAACCTTATTAGATTTTCAAGCGGCGCGCTACACGATGAGTGGTGAGGTAGCCAAGCAAGTAGGTAATGATCATCCTACCTTCATGCCAACATCGGCTTATAAAACCCAGGATGGCTTTATTAATATCGCCGCCACTGGTTTAGGGGTTTGGGAAAAATTTGCTAGCGCGATTGAGCGTGATGATTTACTCCTCGATGAGCAATTTAAAAATGCTAAAGGTCGTTCTGCTGGTAGAGCAAGACTCAATGCTGAGTTAAGTAAAACTTTAATGCATAAAACTAGCGCTAAATGGGTAGAATTACTTCTAGAAAAAGGTATCCCGTGCGGCCCTATTTATACGATGGATCAAGTCTTTAGCGACCCACAGGTAATGCATTTGGAGGCTGTCGGTAAGGCTACGCACCCCACGCTAGGCGAGCTTGCTCTGTTAAACCAGTCGATTAAGTTAACTAGAACACCCTCTCAGATTGTCGCTAGCTCACCATTGCGTGGTCAGCATACTACTGAAATCTTGACTGAGTTAGGCTATGACAGTGCAACAATTGATTCTTTTACTAAAAACGCAATTATTTAAGCAAATAAAATACTTATGGCAGAACTCATTATTCGTAAAAATGGTGCAGTAGGCTTTATTATTTTTTCTAACCAAGAAAAAATGAATGCAATGACCTTCGAGATGTGGGCGAATTTACCCGCTGCGATGCAGAGCTTTGATGCTGATCCAACTGTAGGCGTCATAGTGGTTGCGGGTGATGGGGATAAAGCATTTATTTCAGGGGCAGATATTTCTCAATTTGATAAATTAAGAGGTACAGCTGAGGCTCAGGAGCAATACAACAATGCTGTCTTAGCAGCCTATGCTGCACCTATGGCCTGTTCGAAACCCGTGGTTGCGAGTATTCGGGGTTATTGCTTTGGTGGCGGCTTGGGGTTTGCTTCATCTTGCGATATTCGACTGTGTGCAGAAGACGCGCAGTTTAGGATGCCTGCCGCCCGTTTAGGTCTTGCTTATAGCCCAACAGGAATAGCGCGTTTTATTAGTATCATGGGGCCGGCTAACACTGCCGATATATTCTTTAGTGCCCGCCGTTTTAATTCTGCCGACGCATTGCAAATGGGGTTTGTGTCCAAAGTCCATAGTGTAAATACCTTAGACGCAGAGGTTTTGGCCTACGCAGAAGGGATCGCAGAAAATGCGCCGTTAACGATTGCGGCAAGTAAATTTGCGATTCAGCAGGCCTTAGCTGAGCAAAATCAACAAGACCATGCCCAAGCGATGGCAATGGTCGATGCCTGCTTTGCTAGTGAAGACTACAAAGAGGGCCGTAAAGCCTTTGCAGAAAAGCGGACCCCTATTTTTAAAGGTAAATAAATGATGTTAAGAAAGCCAAGTTTTGCCTTGATTATGGGTTTTCTTGTGTACAACACTGCGGTCATGGCCCAAGGTGTTTATCCTGAGCGGCCAATTAAATTAGTCATTGGCTATCCCCCAGGTGGCGCAGCTGATTTTGTTGCGCGAATTAGCGCCGATCAAATTTCTAAAGAAATTGGTGTGCCCGTCAATGTTGAGAATAGACCGGGAGTCGGAGGTGCGATCGCAGCCGATTTAGTAGCCAAAGCGGCGCCCGATGGCTATACGATTTCGATGTCAGGGCCGCATGCGCAAATTAAAGCGCTTTTTCCCAAAATGGCCTTGGATCAACAGACCGATTTTATTCCCGTGACTAATCTTGCTAGTGGCTCTATGATTATTTGCGTTAATCCCAATGAGCCTTATAAGAATTTACAAGACTTAATTAAATTTGGTAAAGCAAATCCGGGGATTATTTTTAATGCTTCGTCGGGCAATGGTTCCACACCCCATTTAGCCACTGCTTTGTTTGAGGGTGTTACGCAAGTGAAGTTCACTACTATTCAATTTAAAGGCGGTAGTCCGGCAGCAGTTTCCACCATTGCGGGCAATACACAAGTGATGATTGCAACGCCACCTACAGTAATGGGTTTTATCAAAAATGGCACCTTAAGGCCATTGTCGTTAACTTCAGCCAAACCCTCAGCAGCAATTCCAGGAATTCCAAGTGCGGAGGAGAGCGGTTTAATGGGATATAACTCCACGTTTTCTTATGGCCTTTATTTTCCCGCTGGCACGCCTGCAATCATCGTGAATAAAATGTTTGCAGCGGTCGCTAAAGGTATGACCCAAGCTGGCGTTAAACAAAAGTTAGCCTCACAGGGAATGGATTTGGTCTTATCGAAATCACCAGCCCAGTTTCAGGCCACCTTAACAGCAGAAGCACCAGCACTAGCTGAGGTAGTGAGGCTATCTGGTGCCAAGGTGGAATAGCTAACCCATCCATTGACTAACTGGCGCTTGCGCGTCTTGTAAGGGTTGGGAAATGATGTCGATAAGCGTTGGTTCATCACTAGCAATGGCCTCTTTCATGACGGCCTCTAATTTGAGTGGATCCTCTACCCGCCAGGATTTAATGCCATAGGCTGCAGCAACTTTAGCGTGATCAGTGCGATTGAAATCGACCGAAAAGTAGCGCTGGTCGTAGCCTGATTTTTGACTTGCTTTAATCCATCCATATACTGAATTGGAAATGACAATCATCAGCAAGGGCAGTTTATAGCGAGTAATAGTTTCTAATTCACCAACAGTAAAACCAAAACTACCATCACCCATTACCGCAACGCATTTTGAACTCGGTCGACCAATGACTGCACCAATGGCAGCGGACATGGCAAAACCAAGCGCCCCTTGCGCACGGTTGGTAATGAAATGACGGCCATCCACATCAGCTTGAAAATAAGCAGAAAAGTAGGGGCAAGGTGTGCCTGGGTCAGCGCACACGATCGCATCGCTGGGTAATAAGCGATTTAAGGTATGCACAATACGCTCTGGAAGAATTGGAGTTTCTTTAGCGCTAGCCAATTTTAAAAAAGGTAGCATTTTTTCTTCTTTGGCTTTGCTGACAACCGCCTTACCATCGACACAGCTTTGGCGCCGACTTGTGAGGTTTGCTTGAATAGATACAAACAACTGTTCTAGAGTTAATTTAGCATCACCTACCAAACCAACAGCAGTAGGGTAGTTAGCGCCAATGGTTTCAGGATCAACATCTAGGTGAATGATGGTTGTATTTTTATTGGGAAAGCGCCAATTTTCGGTGGTGGTGGAGCCTGCTCGGCAAGAGATAAAAAAAACTAAATCAGCAGCACTGACTACAGCGCGTGTGGCCATCACGCCTCCATTAGCACCAACCACACCAGCATTGAGGGGGTGCGTACCCGCTAAGCTACCTTGACCACTGACGGTAGTACAAAGAGGAATATTGAGAAGCTCAACAAGGCTTTGCAAAATTGCTTCTGCGCCAGAATTAATTACTCCGCCGCCGCAAATGATGACAGGATATTGTGCTTGGAGGATCAGTTCAGCGGCCCGCTCAAGATCGCTTGCATTGGCTACAAAACGTTGTGCCGGATAAATACTGTTTTCTGTTTGTGCCCAAATATCGCTAACTGAAACAGGATGTTTTTGTACATCATGCGGTAAACAAATATGAGCTGCCCCAGGTCGACCTGTTGTCATCGCACGAAAGGCATTACGTACGACCGAGGGAATTTGTTCTGCTAAGTCGATGGTGGCATTCCACTTTGTCAGCGGCTGATAAAGTGCTTGCTGATTGAGTTCTGTCAGTGGGTATTTGCCGCGCGAAGTCACCGGTACATCAGAGGTAATCCCCAAAATAGGAATTGATGATTCATTGGCCTCAAGTAAGGCTGGGAGTAGATAGGTTGCTCCGCCACCGCTGGGCCCTTCACAGACACCTACTTTACCTGTTACCCGCGCATAGGCGTCAGCCATATACCCAGCACTGCGTTCATCGCGGGTGAGAATATGTTCCATGCCATGATCAAGCCGCTGTAAGGCATCGTAAAAAGGTAACGACGTATCTCCACATAAGCCAAAAATATGTTTGACCTGATAGGCCTCAAGCATTCGTACTAAGGCTTCAGCACCAGTTAATTGATCAGCCATATTAGTCGTCGAGTTTTAACTGAGTTGTTTTAACAAATTGGCCCCAACGGTCAAATTCCGTTTTAGTGTAGCGATCTAAACTCGGCCCATCCGATGCCAAGACGTCAAAACCACCTTGAGTTAATTTGGCTTTAATTTCAGGGTCATTTAAAACTGCTTGAAAATCAGCCGTCAGTTTTTTTAGAATCGCTGGTGAAGTGTCAGCGGGGGCAAAAATACCAATCCAGGAATAGGCTTCAAAATTAGGGTAGCCTGATTCAGCAACGGTAGGCGTTTGGGGTAACTCAGGTAATCTGCGCGAACCAGTGACGGCCAAGGGCTTTAACTTGTCAGCCTGTATTTGCCCCTTCAGAGCTGCATAACTAAGTAAAGTAAGGCTAGCAGTATTACTGACTACAGCTTGAATAGCTGGTCCACCGCCGCCATAAGGAACATGTAAAACAAAAATACCAAATTTCCGTTTGATATCTTCCATGGCCAATTGATTTAATGAGCCAACTCCAGTTGAGGCATAACTATATGCACCCGGTTTTTTTCTAGCCGCTTCAATAAAACCCGCTAAATTATTTGCTGGTACTGATGGGTTAGCTGCAATGACCAATGGAAAGCGCACCAATAAACTCACCCCCACAAAATCTTTAAAGGTGTCATAAGGTAATTTAGGCTTAACAATGGGATTAATCGCATGATTATCAAAACTAACTAATAGCGTATTACCATCAGCGGGTGAGCGGGCCACATGTTGGGTCGCAATTTGGCTAGCAGCTCCTGCGCGATTTTCAATCACTACCGGTTTGCCAATCCGCTCGGATAATTTAGTTTGAATCGTACGTGCGGTAATATCAGTGCTACCACCAGGGGGGAATGGCACCACTAAGACCAAAGGTTTATCAACTTGGGCATAGGCGGCGCAGACTATCAATAAGGTGCTAGCAAAAATTGAAAATCGGTTTAATAAGCCCAAGGATGGTAGGTATTTAGATAAATGGATCATGACATAGCACTCAGAAAGGTGGTTAAAAAGGATTAGGCAATAGTATGCGCTATATTTAACCATTATTTCCACCAGCAAATGAGCCAAAAACTATAATTAAATAATGGAAATCGCTAATCAAATTTTCTTTCTGGTTTTTGCCCTATTAACTTTTACTTTTTTCCTTAGCTTTTTTTGGAAATTTAAATATAGTAAGGCTTATAGCGCTAACACCAACTTACTTATAAGCGTTGGACTGTATGGGCTTTGTTGTTTGGCCTTTGGTTTGGCCCCCTGGGTTAGTCACTTTTTATTAACTATTGCCAATACTTGTTATGTTGCCGCCAATATAGCGCTGGTAATTCTTTATACAAAATGGAATCAGAAAAAACTAACATGGCAAGCCATAATCGCATTGTGGTGTATTCCACTTATTATCGCGTGCTTTTACGAGCCATTACGGACGACGGTTAATAGTTTTTCTCAAAGAGTTGCCCTGATAACTATCTCTCAGGAAATATTGCTGTTATGGCAGTTGATTCTCTTATTTAAATTTTTTAAAAATGGGCGCGATAGGGTTATCCAGTTAGTTTTAGGACTAACCTCACTTAATTTCATTGTGAGTGTAACGAGAACGTATCGAACTCTCACTACAGAAGGGCAGCTTAATATTTTTCTTTACTCTGAAGATCCCATAGCCTTCGGAATTCGGTGGATTGGATTTACTAGTGTGTTATTAGTCTACATCGTGCTTAGTATTTATTATCTACAACAACAAATTGAGAAAGAGCAGGAATTGCAGGGCAAAATAAGCCTTGCAAAGGATGAAAATCAAGAAATACTAAGGCTATTGGATGAAAAAGAACTTTTAATAAGATCCTTACTAAAGGTAAATAAGACGGTTGAAACTGGCGCATTATCTGCATCTATTGCGCATGAGTTGAACCAGCCTCTAGGTGCATCAAGTATCAATATTGAATTTTTGCAGCAGAAATTAGCGCAGAATAAATTAAACCCCGAGTCTGCCCAAGAAATTTTAGGGCAACTCGCTAGCGATTGAACTGACCTGATTTTTAGTACCACTCCAAAAGAGAGGATTTTTGATAATCTTCACCCTAAAGGAGTGTTAAATATGGCTAAAGGTCAACGTCTTAAACCCGAACAAATTGTCACCTTATTGCGTCAAATCGATGTTTTAACCACCAATGGCAAAACCCTGGCTCAAGCCTGTAAAGAAGTAGGAACCGTAGAGCAAAGTTACTATCGCTGGCGCAAGATCTACGGCGGCATGAAGGTAGACCAGGCAAAGAAGTACAAGGATCTGGAACTAGAAAATACTCGGCTTAAGAAACTCGTAGCGGACCTATCCCTACGAGAAGTGATGCTCAAGGAAGTCATTAAGGGAAACTTCTAAGCCCTACTAGGCGTAAAAATGCAGCGCAGCTACTCATGGATAAGTATCTTATCTCTGAGCGGTCTGCCTGTAGTTTGGTAGGGCTCTCCAGAGCAGCTTATCGGTACATGCCGCTCCCTCGAGATGACGAGGGGCCGCTGCGAGCTGAGGTCATCCGTATGGCGAGCACCTATGGCAGGTACGGCTACCGATTTATTGCGGGCATGATGCGTAATAGCGGTTGGGGACAAGCGACTACAGCAAAGGTCGCTCGTATCTGGCGGCAAGAAGGCTTGAAGATCCCACAAAAACAACCCCCTAGAGGCAGGCTCTGGCTAAACGATGGAAGCTGCATGCGCCTGAGAGCTACCCACCCGAATCATGTTTGGAGCTACGATTTTGTCTTTATCAGAGATGCTTATGGTGGCAAGATCCGCATGCTCACCCTAATTGATGAGTTCAGTAGAAAATGCTTAACTATCCACTGCGCTAGAAAGATTGGATCAATCCAAGTCATTGAACAACTGGCTAATGCCATGATTGACAACGGTATCCCAGAGTACATCCGAAGTGATAATGGTCCAGAATTTATTGCCAAAGACCTACGTAGCTGGTTATCTGGTATTGGAGTAAAGACTGCTTACATTGAGCCCGGTAGTCCTTGGGAGAATGGTTTTTGTGAAAGCTTTAACGGCACCTTTAGAGACAACCTGCTTGATGGAGAAATCTTTTACAGCTTGAGGGAAGCACAGATCATCGTTAGGGAATGGGTCAAACACTATAACCATATCAGGCCCCATAGCGCTTTAGGTTACAGGCCACCAGCACCTCAAACCAAGGCGCCTCAAATAATCCTAAATCAACCCAGTTTGCTGCAATGATTTACTATAAGAAAACTCTCTTTGGTAGTGGACCTAAATTGACAGCAGTTCAAGGGCTATGCCAAGATTGAAAAATGCGTGAAGCAGGCGCTTGTTGCATTGCAATAATTTCTTCAATATTACTCAAGAGTTCAGCAGACATTTTTCCCTAAATGTAGCTATGATTGAGTATCAATTTATTTAAGGACTTACTATGAAAACGATTTCTAAAATTCTCGTTATTTGCACGTTACTTTTTGCAGGTTCCGCTTTTGCAGCAAATGAAGTAAAAATGACTGCAGATCTCAGTGGTGCGCAAACAGTACCTCCCGTCAAGACTGCGGGCAAAGGCGCGGCAACCGTGATGTTCAATAAAGATAACAACGAATTGTCTTGGACGGTAACTTATTCAGGTCTTTCTGGTCCTGCTACGATGGGCCACTTTCATGGTCCAGCCGCAGTAGGAGCGAATGCAGGTGTAGTAGTTCCCTTTCAAGGTAGTGTAGAAAGTCCAATTAAGGGGAAGGCTACGATTACTGCTGATCAGGCAAAAAATTTATTAGCCGGCATGTGGTACATCAATATTCACACCAAAGAAAACCCAGGCGGTGAAATTCGTGGACAGGTCACTGTAGCTAAATAAAGAATATCAAAAGAAATAAATAAAGCCTAAAAAAAGGAAATAGTGTGATTACATTAAACGTGGATTCAAACACGAAGTGCAACACGGTTTAAAGATTGCATAAAGACTTCACTCGGTGTTTTAAATCCTAATCGTTTTCTGGGTCGGTTGTTTAATCGGTCTTGGATCATTCTAAGCTCCTCGTCAGTCA
>NZ_JAJVCR010000012.1:0-38358 GCF_021395195.1 Polynucleobacter sp. IMCC 29146
CGAGGAGCTTAGAATGATCCAAGACCGATTAAACAACCGACCCAGAAAACGATTAGGATTTAAAACACCGAGTGAAGTCTTTATGCAATCTTTAAACCGTGTTGCACTTCGTGTTTGAATTCACCTTCTATAATAGGCAGGCTTTGTAGCTTAAGCACCCCTGTAAACTTTTTGGGTGCAGGCTGCTAAAAGAAGCAATTTCGCAGCATTTCATCTTAATTTTGTAATACGAGCACCTTTGGACCTAAATGCAAGTTATTGAAGCGGGCAATATCGCTAGAGATTATTGGAAAAATATGTGGGCAAGAAGAGAATTGCTCTATTTTCTAGCCCGCAAAGACCTGCTCGTTCGCTATCGCCAGACCCTGATTGGCATCGGCTGGGTGGTTATAAGGCCATTTTTGACCATGGTAGTCTTCACCGTCATTTTCGGATCAATTGCCAAACTTGACTCCCAGGGGCTTCCTTATGGGTTTATTGTTTTTGCAGGTGTAATACCCTGGTACTTATTTGCATCCACATTAACCGAAACCAGTAGCTGCCTTCTTGCAAACGCAGGGCTACTGACTAAGGTATATTTTCCTAGGCTCATTTTTCCGACAACCATATTTGTTACCTGTTTAGTAGATTTCTTGGTGTCATTCGTGCTTTTACTATGCATGATGGCTTGGTACCAACTTCCACTTTCCCGGGAAATTTTTTACCTTCCGATTTTCGTGCTTGCTCCTGCATTTTTTGCGCTGGGCCTAGGAATGATGATGGCCACACTCAATGTGCGTTATAGGGATTTTCAACAGCTCATTCCTTTTATTTTGCAGTTGGGTATTTATATTTCACCTGTAGGCTATCTTAATCAGACTGTACCGGCTCACCTAGAGTTTTGGTACTCACTCAACCCCATGGCCGGGATCATCAATGGCTTTCGTTGGTGCCTCATGCCAAACTCCATTACTCCTTACTGGCCAGGTGTCGCTTTTTCTTGCGTTATCAGTGTCATTATTTTGCTCTTAGGTATTAAGGTTTTTCGCTCAGCCGAAGCACGCTTCGCGGATACAATTTAATCATGGGATACGCTATCAAGATTGAAGGTCTTTCTAAATGCTATCGCATTAGCCATCTTGCTCAATCGGGCTCATTGCGTGATGCATTGGATAATCTTAAAAATAAATTTTTTAACGTTCGCCTCAAAAAACCATCTGAGCATACCCAATCATCGACGCCAAGCGTAGAAGAATTTTGGGCACTTAAAAATATTACCCTTGAAATTCCTAAGGGCGTAAAGTTAGGAGTGCTTGGTCACAATGGCGCCGGCAAATCGACCTTACTTAAAGTGCTTAGCCATATTACTGAACCCACCGCAGGCAGAGTCCTGATTAACGGCAGGATCTCAAGCTTATTAGAAGTGGGTACAGGATTTCACTCTGAACTCTCTGGTAGAGAAAACATCTTTCTTAACGGCGCAATTTTGGGTATGAAACGTGCCGAAATCATTCGAAAATTTGATGAGATTGTGGCGTTTTCTGAAATTGAGCAATTTATTGATACACCTTTTAAGCGTTATTCCTCTGGCATGCAAGTGCGATTGGCTTTTTCTGTTGCAGCCCATTTAGAACCTGAAATTTTAATTTTGGATGAAATTTTGGCTGTGGGTGATATTCCATTTCAAAGAAAATGTCTGCAAAAAATGAAGGAAATTAGTGATAGTGGTGCGACCGTCATTTTTGTCAATCATGGCATTGACGCCATTCGGGAGTATTGTAATCAAGCAATTGTGTTAGAAAAAGGTAAATTGGTTTTAAACACGACCGATATTGAAGAAGCGATTGCTCGCTATACCCAACAATAAATCCGTACTACCTTTATTGATATAAGGACGCCATGATCGTAGTAGGACTAAAAGGTGGACTGGGCAATCAACTCTTCCAATTTGCTCTGGGTCGGCGCCTAGCTATCGAGCATGGTTGCCCATTAATTTTAGATGACCGCGCTCTCCAATCAGACCCTCTTCGTAACTTTGCCTTAAATCAATTTCAGATTAGCCAGTCCTTAGCAAAGCCTCTATCCTATCCACTGCATGGCGTAGGCGCTTACCTCAATCCTTTATATAGATCATTACCGTTTACCCAGCCACTCACGATCGCCAATGAAAATGGCTTTGCTTTTGATCCTCAAGTTTTAGAGTGTGAGAGTGGTACTTACCTTAATGGCTACTGGCAAAGCGAGCGCTATTTTTTACCGATTCGCCAAACCTTATTGACTGATTTAGTACTTACAAAACCGCTCAGTACAGAGCAATCTAAACTGGCCGAGCAAATTAAAGGGGTCAATGCTGTTTCATTACATATTCGCCGAGGCGATTATGTGTCGGACTCCACAACCAATTCATATCATGGCTTGTGTGATCTCAATTGGTATCACCGCGCAGTAGAGACCATCGCTCAAAATGTTTCCAATCCACACTTTTATATTTTTAGTGATGACTATGCATGGGCTACAAAAAACGTACAGCTAAGTCACCCCACCCACTTTATTGAGCCTCAAAAAGATGGTCATGAAAGCATTGATATGCATTTAATGTCTTTATGTCAACACAATATTATTGCCAATAGCTCGTTTAGCTGGTGGGGGGCATGGCTTAACCAAAACCTACAAAAAAGAGTCATCGCGCCAGCCAATTGGTTTGCCAATGCGCCGCACGATACGCGCGATCTTATCCCTACAAGCTGGCAGCGCTTAGCATAGAACCAAACAATCATGCCAAACAATTATTGACCCCACTATGCTGGCCTACTACCTTCTACTGATTGTCAATCGCTCCCCTCTGCGGTGGCGCAATCGTGTGCGCAATCTGATTTTTTCTACGTTTGGAGGCACTCTATCAAACCTAGATGTTTATCGCCAGTGGCTCAGCGCAAAAGAGTATTTTTCTAATCCAAATGACAAGGTATTTGTACCTGTTCCATTCAGTAGCGTTAGTCCAGCAGTTACTCCAGCAAAAAAAATTGCCATCCATTTTCATGTCTATTACATTGATCTGGCTAAAGAAGCCCTCGCATATTTTGAGCGGTTTCCAGTTAGCTTTGATTTATTTATTTCATGCACTAGCCCAGAAGATCTAGAGTACTGTATCAATCTTTTTAAACATTGCGCTGCCATTGGGGATATTCAAGGCAAAGTAGTGAAAAATCAAGGACGGGATTTAGCGCCATTATTTTGTGATTTTGCAAAAGCAATGATGCAATATGATTATTTTGCTCATATACACACCAAGAAAAGTTTAGAGGTCAATGCAATCGGTGATGACTGGCGAAAATATTTATTGAGCAATCTATTGTCTTCAAAAACAGTCCCCAAAATATTGACGCTCTTACAGTCTTACTCTATTGTTTACCCCAAAACCTTTGATCAAATCAGTTATGAGCATTGCATTTGGGGAGCGAGCTATCTAAAAGGCTGCGAACTCTCAGTGCAGATGGGCCTGCAAAAACCCAGCGATGGATTTATTCAATTTCCAGTCGGCAGCATGTTCTGGGCGCAGGTCAAAGCGTTTACCCCCTTGTTTGACCTAAACTTGACTACCGAGGATTTTGAGAAGGAGTTGGGGCAAACTCATGGCACGCTTGCCCATTGTCTTGAAAGGCTCTTAACCATGGTTCCCACTCAAACCTGCAGCCCAGCAGCCATTACCTTTGAAGAGTAGTCACTGATATGAAGCTATCGATTGCCATTCCTACCTATGAAATGAAGGGCCAGGGAACTGCTTTTTTGCGTCGTAACCTAGATTCAATTAATCGACAGGTTCTTAAAAAAACCATCATTGCTGAAGTCGTCATTAGTGATCATAGTCAAAGCAATGAGATTGAAGACTTTACAAAGCAGTACTTAGCAAACTTTCCAATTAAGTATTGTAAAAATACCAAGCTGCGTGGAAGCATCTCTGCTAATACGAACTTTGCCATTGAGCAATGCACTGGTGACTACGTCAAAATATTATTTCAAGATGATCTGCTGGTAGAGACAAACTATTTAGAGACCATTACCACTTTACTTTTAAAAAACCCCGTTGATTTTATTTTGACTGGGGCAAGCCATACCAGCAATGGCATCGATTTTTTTGATACGATGACCCCAAAGAGAAACGAATTTATTTTATTTGGCGAAAATACCATCAGCTCGCCATCGACTTTGACAATAAGGCAGTCTTTCATCCAGGAAATTCGATTTGACGATCATTTGAAGTTGCTGATGGATTGTGATTTTTATCACCAACTGTTTTCCTCTCATCACACTTATCTGCTAGTGCCCGAAATTCATATTGCCAATGGTGTCTGGCCAGGCCAGACACATAGTAATTTGAATGGAATAACAGTCATTCAGGAAGTCACGTATTTACTTTTGAAATACCAGGCAGATGATATTGTTCAAAAACTAGAAGACTACGCGAAATTTTTAAAATCAAAAGATCGACATCTCGCGAACTCACTTTATCAATTAGCAGTAAATACCAACGATCACTACAACCCACTTTCGAAAATAATTCGTAAACTGAAATTTAAGGTTTGTTAAATAAATCCGATGCTGCTAATGGCCAAGTACGCTAACAAGCGTTTTTTGCAGGCCGCTGGCAAAGGAGTGCTCAGGGGCCCATCCCAACTCCTGCTGAGCACGTTCAATCGATAAAATATTGGTTGAGACGTCAAAGGAGCGTGACTCGTGATAGCGACAATCTGCCTTTTTATCTAAGGCGGACTCCATGAAGAGAATAATTTCATTCAAACTCAAACCCACTCCTGAACCAATATTAAAGACTGACTCACTACCCTGATAATCAATTAAATGCTTCACAGCCCGAGTGAGGTCATCGATATATAAATAATCCCGGACTACTGAGCCATCACCCCAGATCTCGATAGGCTGATTGTTCAACATGCGACTTAAAAAGACACCGACAGCACCTTGTGCTTGATTGGCCAATTGAGAAGGTCCGTACGGATTAGACACTCGCAAAATATGGGCTCTTAAACCATATAACTTTTCATACAAAAGGCAATATTTCTCAATTGCCAACTTCGTAATCCCATAAGGAACCAATGGATTGGTAGGATGATTTTCATCTATCGGTAAATATTGAGCCTGCCCATAGACTGTCCCACCAGAAGAAAAGTATAGTAATTTTTTTACCCCTGCATCCCTAGCACAGTCCAATAATTGCAGGGTGGGCACGGCATTACTAACTAAATCATAAGATGGATCTTCAAAAGATTGCTTGGGTAAGGTAGTAGAGATGAGATGCAAAATGATATCGCTGCCAGCAACGGCCTTCTTAACATCTAAGCTATTAGCAAAATCACCTGCTAACCAAACTGCCTGATCAAGACCAAACGCATGAGGATTCATTTTTGCGCCAGGCCTGTCAAAGATGCGCACTTCATTACCTTGGCGCAGCAGGCTACGCGCAATTTGCGCCCCTAAAAATCCTGCCCCACCAAAAAGAGTAATAATCATGCCTACTTTCAAATTGAGTCAACCTAAAGAGTGCATCTTAAGAGTTCTGCTACAGAGCGCTACTTAAGTACGCCTCTTTAGTTCAACTAAGCTTTAAGCCCTCAAAATCGTATAAAGAATATGCAATTTTAGCCTGAGACTAGCTCTCCAAAATACTTTTAAAAATAAATTGAATGTTTTTTGGGAGAATGGCAAGCGGTAAGCCAACATGGCAGCATAAATCGATTCCCGATAATTTAAAGCATCTACTGCGGCGGCCGATTTTGTTAGCTTTACCAGCGCTTGCTCACAACGCATGCTATTTTGCTTCACAAAGTCTCTTCTGAGTTTTTTAGCTGACTGTTGATATGCCGCTTTCTTGGTCGATGACAGTGATTGGGGGTGCATTCGGTAACGATAGAGCGATTGATCTAGATTAGTAAAACGCGCCCCTGCCTGGGCAAAACGAATCCATAGAGAATAATCTTCAGCTAGGTAAGTTTTGTCGTATTGCAAATGATGCTCACTCATAAAGCTTTTTCTCATCATCACTGAGCCATGTGCAAAAGGAACCGTCGTGGCTAAGCAAGCAAGAATACTATCTTCACTGAAGGGAATCTGGGCATCTGAAATGATTTTTCCATCAGATTGCATCGTAGACCATCTTGTGCCACAAAGATCGATATAACCCTGCTCCATTGTTGCAAATTGCAATTGCAGTCGATTGGGCTCACTAATATCATCTTGATCTTGTCTTGCTAGATATGTTCCGCGCGCCTTATCAATACCTACATTTAAGGCGCCCACTAAACCCAAATTGATTGGGTTATGAATAAGCTCAATACGCGAATCCTGGTAGGAATTAATGATTTCTTGGGAGCGATCAGTCGATCCATCATTGATAATCAAAAGCTCAAAATCAGTAAAAGACTGATTTAAAATACTATCAATGGACTCGCGCAAATAAGCCTCGCCATTAAACACAGGAAGAATGACACTGATGGCAGGATGATTGGACATCAATCTATTTTGCCAACTTTGTAAAAGCAGCAGAAGAAATACACTTTTTACCAAGCAAAATCATGGGCTTTTCAATCCAATTGAACGTCAAACTAGATAGCAGCGCTGTAAGAGATACGACTAGCACTAAGTAGAGCATATAAAACCCTAGCGCCCTTCCTATTTGAGGAAAAACTGAGTCAATACTCTGGGTTATGAATCCCCCTAAAACACCCAGCACAATGAAGTGATTGATATAGGCGCTAAAACTGATTTTTCCCAAGTACTCTATGGGCCTATTAACTAGAACTTTTCCTGCTCCGCCAGCCAGAGAAAATAATAGCCCACCAAAGCAGATAGCAAATGCTAAATAAATCGATATTAATTCATGAAATAGATTGTATGGATCCGGTCTTAATGAAATCAGCACCATCATCAATGTTGAACTATATAAGGTGACGCTATAAACCCACCGAGGTAAGTCATTATGAAATCTTTCAACTAGGAAATAAGTCAATAGCCCAATAATAAATACGGGCATTTGATTAATGATCCATAAGTTGAGTAAATTCCAAGTCAAGTAATCTTGCGTGACATCTGGCCAGATCAATGTCCGGTATAGATAAAAATAGTGCATACAGACTAAAGAGAGTACATAAAAAATGACTAATGCTAAAACGGCCTGCTTCGCATTGCGAATTTGCAGCATCAAAATGGGAAAGATCAGATAAAACGTAAATTCCACCGCAATAGACCAGCCACCTTCAACCACGCTATTAAAGGAAGCAGGATGCCATCCATGCATAAAGATAGCAGTCAAAAAGACTTGATTGGGTGTTACCCCCTCTGGGGCCCAATATTTTGGAGCCCAACCGCTCAAAAACATAAAAAATACCATAGCGAGCCAAAACATCGGAGCTATTCGAAAAAAACGCCGGATATAAAAGCGCAGCGTACCATCATGTCGATGATGCCAAGAAGTAATGAGGGTAAATGCACTCACAACAAAGAATAATTGAACCCCACGCTGGCCTTGATCTACTAGAGCACGCACCACTCCTGAGAGCATGGGCGCTCCAATAGCCACATGAGTAGCAATCACCATCAAAATAGCATAGCCTCGCAAGGCGTCAATATAAGGGAGCGCTAATTCTTTCATGGAAGCGCTATGCGATGAGGTACTCATCATCTTTAGCCGGGAAAATCAATCCGCTTGACTAGCCAATACCGTGCAAGAGCTATATAGAGAAGAGGCATTACCCGTATGCGAATTTTATAAACGATTTTTGAGAATATCTTCTTTAGCGAACCCGCATGATCACCTTCTAGGGGATCAAAAAGACCAGGATGGTCGTATAGACAATACTGAATGTAGGTTTGCCGAACTCGATTATCAAATAGTCTGTAAGTCGCATGACTTGAAGAATGAGAAAAAATATAAGTATAGGCACTCACTAAACTATTCAGAAGTGCTGAAAATGAAACTGAAGTGTCCGCAGGTAATGGACGACAAGAATGAATCACTCTGCCAAAATTGAGCGAAGCTTTTGAAGGCCTCAAAGTTTTTTGAGATTCATATTCAATATTTTCCGCAGAGATCAAAGCCAGACGATCTTTAAATAGATTATTTTTATCAAGAGCATCGGGACGAATTACGCTAGACATACTGTTGATTGTTTCCCGATATATTACTAAGCGCTCTTTCAAGTTCGCTATCGGATAGCGGCGCGCAATTCTTGATATCAACTCATAATCTTCTGGAGGCTGCCGTGCAGGATCAGTTGAATACATGCCAAGCTCTTGAAAAACTTGGCTTCTAAACATTAAAGAGCTGTGAACAAATGGATTATTAAAAAGCAATTCAAACCGCAAGGTTGGACAGTCAACTGGATGAGCATGATGCCGATTAGAGGCGCTTTCTTCGGACCAAATATCGGCTCCAGTACCGACCATCGCGTAATCAGAGTTAGCCTCTAAAAACTCAAATTGCTTTTGCAGGCGAGTAGGTAAAGAAATATCATCATGGTCTTGCCTGGCAATATAACGGCCCTTGCATAGAGCAATGGCTCGGTTCAAGGTTTCTGGCAAACCAGCATTTTCCTGGAAAACCAAACGAATACGAGGATCATCATAAGACTCTAAAATTTTTCTAGAGCCATCGCTAGATCCATCATCAAAGATGATGAATTCAAAATCAGTGAAAGTCTGAGTCAAAATACTCTCAACTGACTCACGTAAGTAGCGCTCACCAAAGTACACCGGTAATATTACGCTGATGAGGGGATTTATCATTTGGTCATTTTCCCAAATTACGCTTTACTAGCTAAAATAGAGCAAACATTAGAAATCTTTGCTTCGTAGGTTTCCTGCGCCAGTGCTTTTTGCTGAAATTGGATCAATTCTTTGGCATCCGAGTCGCTCATTGTGAGAATCTCCTCGATTAATTCCCCAATATTTTCATTTGCAATTGCCCAAGGATATTGAATCTTTGAATGAGATGAATTGATTGCTCCAATGCGTCCATAAGAGACCGCCTTAAATAGGCGGCAAGGAGTATAGCCATGCTCTCTTTGCCAGTCGCCCACAATTGAGGCCCCAATAGCTGAATGTCTGACATAAATAGGATTAAAAAATTCAGGGGCACCTTTGACACATTTAAATTGGATTTTATGCTCTTGTAGTAATTGTTTATATTCTGTAATGACGCGTGTATTGCCCTGACCCAGCGCGTTATCCCAAATCGTTCCCACAAAATACTCTGATTTTTTTAAAGGGAAATTAATAGGCGCCATAAAATCTCTAGCAAGAATCGGTGTGCCCCAAGACTGATACAGTACATTGCCCAGGGGATCATAACTGGCAGCGCCATGCAAATAAGCATCTAACGGCCTTGGTTGTTCGCGTCCTTCCTGAAAGCGATCTACCGTCAACACTTGAATGGCAAGGTACTGAGCAGGATCGAGCTTTTCAATAAATTGCTCGCTGATATTGTGTAGGCAGTATTTCACATCGGGTCGAGCAGGCAAAAATTGCGCTGCCCGATCAACTGCATACACTAGATCGCCCCTTCTCAATAAATCGATATTGGATTTAGCATCATCAATCCATAAAACTGGGATATCGAGTTTTTTGAGTGTTTCGTAAAGACCTTTATGAATAAAGTAAAAGGTATCGTTAAAGGTGGTTTTTAACCCCCACAACACTACTCGTCCTACATCCAACATTTGAAGTTGACTAGTGAGCTGCATTTCCAACTCTAAAGCGCTTTCGATAGGAACTCAATTTATCGGCAAATACATAACTTAGATTAAATACCAATGCCGTAAAGTCTAGAAACAAAAGAGTCAAGAAATTGGTTAATCTTGAAAATCGTTGCGCTATACGCGCACGAATTTGGTCAAACCAAATTTTGAAAGATAGTAGATTATTTTTGGGATAACAGCATAAGACATTGTCAAAATAAGAAAATTGATAATTTGGATTAATCGATCTAACAAACTGCTTAACAGTATCCTCTTTGAGAAAATCAAACATCCAAGTATCAAAACATTGGCGATCATCTATCAAAATGATGTGGTCTTTTCTAGCATGCTTGCTAATTAAGCCTAACTCAACCATTAAAGGTGAAAAGGTCTGAGGATCCTCTGAGACCCCATCGACCAAACTTGAAGATCCAAAAACAGTAGATGTATCAGACTCTGGCATAGCATGGCCATCTAAGAAAAAAACTGCTCTTGAGTTAATTTTCTCAAGAAATATAGCTAGCGCTTTCTCTGATGGGGCATGTACGATTTCAACATTATTAACATCAAAAATACCCCTAGCACGCTCAACTAATTCTGCGTTAATCTCACAAGAAAATACTTTCTTAAATCCAGCCTGTAATGCTCTGGACACGCCATCGCCTAAATAAGTACCCGTTTCAACTAAGGTAGATGAATATGGAGAAAAATATGAAAACAATTGAACTGAGCTTGTCATAAGATCCTAATAATGATTAAAAATTACTTGCGATAGTATGAGAGCCATTCTCGAACTTTGCTCCAGACAATATTTTTCTGCACTAGCCGGTTTTCTAAACGCTGGCATTTTTCATGTGAGTTAAGGTAAAGCTTTTTATAGATCTCTACCTCTAATTCTTTATTACTACCAGCAAGAAAACTGTCTATATCTAATAATTCTGTTGAGGCCTGACGAATAACTTGATGTTTTTTCTCCAAATGCAAAATAATGGGTGCCTGAGTAGTTTGCTCCCCTTCAGGCCAAGCGTAGAGCGGAGGCAGAGCCTTGCAATGATGCGCTGAGAGGTATTTGTTCAAATAAGACTCGTCATGCCAAATCGGAATATTACCCGCCCTTAAGTCTTTATCCACCATGGCCGAAAGAGATCGAATCAAAGCGATAAACTGTTCTTTCTTACCACCCCAAAAACAGCCCTGGAAATATTCTTTGCGCAAGGGCGGAGGGACATAGCAACTATCCTGTCTATCAATTTCAAAAGCGCCAGGAGAGTCTATATATCCGGGATGACAAACCGCCATCAAAGGATGATCAAAAAGACTTACTGATGGAGCTGAAACCACTCGCATATCGGCGTCCATGTAGAGTAAAAAATCATTCTCCACTAGACTCGATAAGTATTTTTCCATCCAACGATAACGCAGCAAGGTGCTAAATGGCCAGCCAAAATGCTCAATAGGGACATTGTTGATGCCTGCAATTTCGGTAGCGGTGTCTGTAAAACAATAAAAATTGATCTGATATCCCGGAAAGTTAAAATAGCGATCAACTGATGCCTTTAAATTTGGAATAAATTCCTCAAAGTATTTCCCTGTAGCAATCGTGATAATGCCAAGTGTTTTGATGGGTCCAGTATTGTTCATGGGCAATTAAAATAGTTTTCCTTATTGTAACTTTTATGCCCAATTTCCTTGCTTTTTCCACCTTTTACAATACATTATTAGGCTATGAGTAGTCCAAAAGTTAGTGTCATATTGCCCGCTTTTAATGCTGCAGCGCATTTGGGCAAAGCCATTGACAGCATCCTTAGTCAATCATTTAACGACTTTGAGCTCATCATCATCAATGACGGCTCCACAGACAATACCTTAGAGGTGCTGGCGAAATATGGGGATCCCAGGATCAAAGTTATCACACAAGAAAATTTAGGCTTACCTAAGGCATTAAACCAGGGTCTGGCGATTGCACGAGGCCCCTACATTGCAAGGCAAGATGCTGATGATATTAGTCTGCCAACTAGACTAGAAAAACAAGTCCAATTTTTAGATCAAAACCCAGAATATGGTCTTATTGGCACATGGTCACAAATCATGACCCCAGCGGGCCTAACCGATCGTCAACACCTGCACCCAACTAGCAATGGGCAAATCCAAGTTCAATTACTAATGAATAATCAATTCGTACATAGCTCGGTTATGTTTCGTGCAAGCTGCTTAAAAACGACTGGCCAATATTCTGAAGACCCAGAACATTTTCCACCAGAAGATTATGACCTCTGGCTCAAGATTGCTAAGCATTTTATGGTCGCCAACCTCCCCGAAGTACTGCTGCAGTATTTAGAAGAGCCCAATAGTATTTCACGTACCAAACTAGAACTGATTAATACCCGAGCAGCGCTCATGTCAGAGCAAGCCATTGACTCTATTCCAGGCCTGCATGCAAATCCTAATCTGATTAAGCTTTTAATCCAAGCTAGCAACGGCAGGGTAAGCAAAATTGGCTTCATGCAATTTATTCGCCTACAAAATGCAATATCAAAAATACAGGCCTATATGAAAAATCGTTTTCCTGGTGAAGAAAATAATATAGCCAAAGGAATTACTTTTCTCAGAAAACAAGCAACTAAAGCTTTTATAAAAGCTCACTTACCCGATTAATAACGAATTTTTATACGCTAAGACATCGAACTTTATGACTGGATTACACCCATCCTTACCCACAGTTGATGTCGTTATTCCAGCTTATAACGCCGAAACTTTTATTGCCAAAACTTTAGAGTCGGTTGCCAAACAAAGCTATCCCATTCAGAGCGTGATCGTAGTCAATGACGGCTCTATTGATGATACTGAGGCCCGCATTCTTCAGTGTATCCAATCCTTTCCACATCTGAACATTATTTTGATTAATCAAGAGAATGCTGGATTATCTGCCGCTCGTAATGCTGGCATTCGACGCTCAGGCGCAGACTATATTGCGCTTTTAGATGCCGATGATTTATGGAGCTCTGAAAAGCTATCTAATCAAGTTCAATTATTTTCCAATAGCCCTATGAACCATTTGGGAGTAGTCTATTGCGCCTATTTACTCATCAATGAACAAGATCAATTGCTGTCCTCAACCCCCAAAAGCGTGATCGCACCAACGCTTCGTGGCAATGTTTATCAAAAATTACTATTAGGTAATTTTATTTCAGGAAGCGGTAGCAGCGTCCTGATTAAGCGCTCTGTCTTTTCGGAAACAGGTCTCTTTGATGAAGATCTCAGGGCTTGTGAAGACTGGGATATGTGGATGCGAATTGCAAAAAAATACCAGTTTGATTTTATTAATGAGCCTCTAGTATCGATACGAGTCCATCAAAATAACATGCAAAAAGATGCGATGCGTATGCTATCTGCTGAACTGATGGTGCTGAATAAATTTACCGAATGTGGCGAAGAAAATACTTTTTTACTTTGGAAAATTCGCACTTACTTGATGAATAAAGGCCTTAACGCCTCCTCTATTCCCGGATTTGAAAAGTGTTGCACTAAATTACAATCGCAATTGCGTGGCTGGCGCATGGATATAGCCTCTACCCTCTTGGCCCCCTTGCGCACTTTAGCGAACAACTATCTTAATCAGAAACATAAATAGCAGCAATTGACCAAGGGTTAGCCAGTAAACAAATCTAAGAATTGTTGTCCCATCGCTTTCCAACAACCTTGCCCCACAATTTATATGGCAACTTTAAGAGCAGCATAGCCATATTGGAATAAATTCCATTTTCTTTGCAAGCCCGCACTATTTCTTTGTTCAAAATCCAATTCCTGGAAATACCTGCTGTACTGGCTCCACCAGAGCGCATGCGCACTACCGGTTTTGGGAAATATGCATAAGATGCTTTTTGAATAGCGAGCATTCTAATCAGCATTTCGTAATCTGCAGCGATTTGATAGGTTGTTGAAAACTTCCCAACCGCTTGATATAGCTCGCGTCTAACAAAAACCGTTGGATGAGCCGGCATCCAGCCAAAGCGAAATTTATCAGGATGAAAATGACTGGAATCGTAATAGCGTAAGACCTTGTTATCGTCGTTTTGATCAACCAAAATCAGGTCCGCAAATACCACTTGGGCTTTTTCCTTTTCCAATAAAGCCATTAAATCACTAATGACATGAGTATTTATATATATGTCATCGGAATTGAGAATGCCGATGACATCACCAGTGGCCATAGCAATGCCTTTATTCATCGCATCGTACATACCCTGATCTTTTTCAGAAATCCACTTGCTGATACGATTTTCGTATTGGCGAATAATCTGAACAGTGTCATCACTCGAATTACCATCAACGATGATGTATTCAATCTCCGGGAAATCTTGACTTAAAACCGATTCAATAGTGTCGGCAATCGTCTTGGCACTATTAAATGAAACGGTAATGATGGAGACCTTCAAGACCCTACCTTTGCGTGAGCAGCCAGATCAATTCCCAAGACATTTTTCACCGCTATTACTGCGCCCACTTGATGCTCTTTCATGTAGCGCTTCACCTCGGCAACTTTGCAATCTACTAGATAGCGATACCAAAGCGCTTGGAAAAAGTGAAATTGGGTACCCCTGCTGCCATCCAAGAATCCCAGCATAAAAACATAACGCCAGGTGAAGTAGGCGAAAGATCTTGCACCGCCTGGTAGCTTTGCATAAATATTTTCTTTGATCCAGCGCTTTAGGCCAATAGAAGGGTTACTTAAACTAAGGGTAGCTACAGAATTCTGTTGTGCAAATTGATATTCTAGATTTAAGAGGTCTACTGCTTCGCGACTAGAGTAGCCATTGTGCTTTTCAATCCACCAAGCTAAGGAACGCAGATTGTCATCAATCATGGCACCAGAAAGTGCAATGGTTTGACCCTCAACCTTAATGTGTTCATCCATCCAGCGGGATTCCGATTGGCCAAAGCCGTAGCGAAATAAACGCATAACCCGATTTTTTCCAATGCCACCAAAACGAATGAGTTTGCCCTGAAAGGTCATCTTGCGTATACAAGAAATACCATTAATCTGAGGCGCTACCGTTATCAAAGTAGCTTTGATCTGGCCAACTAACTCTGGGGTGAGTACTTCATCCGCATCAATGCGCATCACCCATTCAGTTTGAATAGGTAACTGAGCTAATTGACCTAGAGCCCAATTGACTTGAGTAGAGTGAGAACCATCCCAAGTATGTTGTAATACAGTTGCGTCAAAAGACTGAGCAATTTCAACGGTGCGATCTGTTGAAAAACAATCGACCACCACAATATTTGGCGTTAACTGCGAAGCGCTCTCTAGACATCTAGCTAGATGTAGCTCCTCGTTGTACGTCAAAATAATAACTGTTAATTTCATACTGATGTCGATTGCAATAGTTTATGAGCGCTCACGCAATGCCCATTTTAAGTAATAGGTTTTCATCCAATAGACAAAATGAGCCCAGAGCTTAGGATAGCCATTTTTAATCAAGGCATGGCGATATTCACCTAAAAGTACTGGGAGATGGGCATCACTACCATAAGGCTCATTCACAATCAAAGCTCTATCATCCGAGTAAATCGATAAATGGGTGCGGTTAATGCGCAAATAATGCTCAAAATCAGCGGCAAATCGATAAGTCTCATCAAAAGGATTTTGCTTTAACAACGCATTGGAATAAACAATGGCCTGGTGTGAGGTTGGCATAGACCAAAAACGCCAACCATTAGCACGTGGCTTACGTTGAGTATTGCGAATCTCAAATCCAAAAAGAGCTAAATCATGGCCAGCCACTACTTTCATGAAATCCAGTGATTTGATCTGAGGCGAGAGGATATCGCCACTATTGAGAAAAAGAATATAGTCACCTCTAGCAAGACTGATACCTTTATTCATAGCATTGTAGATGCCAGTATCTATCTCTGAGATCACCACATCATCCTGAATCATAAACTGATTGGCCAACTCAACCGAGCCATCAGTTGAAACTGAATCAATACATATCCATTGGTAATTTCGCTCACCCAAAGACTGAAGAGAGTTAATCGTCTTTTGCAGCCCTATTCTATTATCTTTATTGATTGTGACAATGCTTAGCATGGCTTATCTAGTAGAAGTTGCAAAGGCAGGAAACTTAGCTGGCTGTGTATGTTGGAGATACACATAGATTGAAATCAACACACCCCAGAATGCCAGGCCATTCGAAAAGCCACCGACAGAAGTAGCAACACAAGCCATCGGAGTCAAGGTGATGATCGCTAAGCGCCAGCCCATCTCTTTTTTAACGAGCAAGAAAAATAATATTGGCACCAAGAGCGTTACATAAATACCAAATTGATACATAGCGCGGGTGTAAAAGGCTTGTAACATCAAAGGGTCACAATTATTGCTGTTCCCAGTGAACCACTCTGCAAAATCCGGTAATTTTGCGCATACATAACCTGGTACTTTGGCGTAAATACCATAACCAAATGGCTCCTTGAGAATTTCAATGAGGCTATAGTTGTAATGAGACAAAATGGCAGATAAAGATTGCACTCTATCAATCGTATTGACTGGAGCGCTAATATTTCTTCCCTTGCCGATATAGGCCACTGCTAATATTGCCAAACCAATGCCTAAAAGCTTCTGGCGCCACCCTACTGCAAAGAAGTAGAAGATACAAATAAAGGCGAAGGATAAAAGGCCTGATCGACTACCGGCCAGAATAATAACTACTACTAAGAGGATAAAGTCACGTAAACGCCTTTCTCCCAGAATGAAGAATGTGATCGTAAAACAATTAAGATAAAAAGTAATTTCAAAATTATTCTCAAAGATGAAGTAGGGTCTTCTAGTCATCAACTGCGTCAGACCTGCATTCTCTTGTAAATGCACTAAAAATAAATTCCATAGCAAAATTAATGGATACAACACTAAAAACATGCGCACCCACTTACTTAAATTGATTTGAGGTGGATTACGTGAATACAAGGCCAAGATACAGATATAGACAAATGGCTTCAGAGTGACAATAAAATTATTAGGAAATTCTGTTTGTGGTGACTCAGGGGAGAGAAGAAAAAATCCAATCAGGAGAGCCGACCCCATAAAAAATATGGGGGAAACTTCCTGATTAAAATCCTTAAATTTATAAGCCAGATATAGAACAAGCGCTAAATCTGGTAGATAGAAAACCGGGATTGAGCGCAAAAATATAAAGGTATGCATTGCACAACAGGCAACCAAAACCAGCAAGAATTGGCCATGCTTATGAAAAAAACTAGGCACTGTAACGCTTTCTCATGATAGAGACGAAAAAGCTTAAGAAAATTCCTGCCAAAACTGCTAATATCATTAGCTTATATAAATCAGGCTTGACATAAGAGTCGCTCATGCGGATATGTTGAAGCAAGCCTGGCTTTGCAACATTAATAGTGTTTGCAGGATCAAGTCCTGCCGACTTGAGATAATTTTCCTGTATGAGCGTAAGATCATTGAGTACTTTTATGAGCCATAAATTTGCGCAAGTTGAAGTGCGCTGATTGCCCTCTAGGCGTAACGTAAAGGCAATCACATCACCTTGTTGCTTTACCCCCAACTGCAGTGCGTTAATCAATTTCTTACGATTCGCATTGGTATCCTCACCCATACAATCTTTAATAAAAGCTTCAGGGTAGGACATTGGATCTTGGGCAGGTCTAATAAATTCTTGAGGTGAAATCATTAACCTCATTTTTGGTGCATTAGGATCATTGGAATTAGCAGCAGGCACTTTGGGCAATACAATGGAAAAATTGGCCTCATAAATGCGAGGAGACATTACAAAATAAACTGCGGCAATTAATAAGCAAGCAACCTCCAAAATCAAAAATACTTTGAAATTGCTTTTCAACCAATCCATTACTGCCTGATAGCTAATATTCATATATATCTAGTTTTTATTGAGCAACAGTACCCACCCTGGCGAGAATGAGTGATTTTACTTCGAAAAACGCCTAAAATTAGAGGCTTAGGTTGAAATGGTACAGTTAAGCACCGCCTTTCATCTTTTTAGCTAGGCAGGTTTAGCAGCTCATTTAATTCATTAATTTATAGACCCAAAACTTTATGTCCGCTGTACTTATAGCTCTATTTGTCTCTCTAATTGGGTGTTTTCTCATTATTCGCTTTCAGCATCTACATAAGCATGTTACTGGGGATACTGATTTAAGTGGAGTGCAGAAGTTTCATACTAATGCAGTACCCCGTATTGGTGGATTACCAATTTTTATCGCAATTGGATGTGCTCTTATTCCTCGCTGGACAAATGACCTAAATGTTGCCTCCTTTACAACCCTACTTTTAATCTCAGCTCTACCATGTTTTTTAGCTGGCTTACTAGAAGATCTCACAAAAAAAATTGGGGCTAAAGAACGATTGGTAGCTACCATGGTGTCCGCCGCAATCGCAGGCTGGTATTTAGATGCATGGCTCACCAATGTACAAATTTTTGGCATTGATTGGATTCTTTCTATTCCCATCATATCGATGATTTTTACTTGCTTTTGTATTGCTGGTGTAGCCAATTCATTTAATTTAATCGATGGTTATCACGGATTATCAAGTGCTGTGGCAGTTATTATTCTGACAGCACTTGGCTATGTGGCATTCCAGATCAAAGACTATCCAATTATGGTGTGCTCACTTGCTGGAATTGGAGCCATCGTGGGATTTTTATTTTGGAACTACCCAAGAGGCCTTATATTTTTAGGTGATGGTGGCGCTTATTTAATTGGTTTTTGGATTGCTGAGCTTTCTCTATTATTAGTTCTTCGTAACCCCACCGTCTCAAAATGGTTCCCGCTCTTATTATGTCTTTACCCAATCTTTGAAACTGTCTTTACGGTTTATCGAAGGGTAGTCTTAATGCGAGTTAGCCCTGGCCTGCCAGACGCTTCTCATCTCCATCAAATTATTTATAAAAGGGTGGTTCGATGGACCATTGGAAGTACTGAGGTTGAGACACTAACTCAGCGAAATGCTATTACCGCACCCTATCTTTGGCTGCTATCAAGTGTTGCGGTGGTGCCGGCTATTATTTTCTGGAACAATCATATTGCACTCAAAATTTGTGCAGGGCTTTTTGCAATAACTTATGTCTGGCTCTACTGGTCCATCGTTCGGTTTAAAACACCGAAGTGGCTAATTATTCAAAAATAATTATTTCCACTGCACATTTTTAATTTGCACTCCCAAGCGTCTACTATCAGTATTGACGCCCAAATTTCTTGGGGTATAGCAACTGTTTAACTGAAGACGTGCTGATTTGACATGGGGTGATTCGTCATATTCAGCCGGCATATCGAGGCGCAAAGTCATCGGTACATTAGTAGTCCACTCATAATCGCGTACGTTTACTGGAACTTTGCCCCGACCTGGTATCCATACTAACATCTCCAGTCGACCGCTGATAGTGTGTTTTTGAATATTAATTCGATTTGGTAAAGCCACTAATTCAAGACTTTTTGTCCCTTTTGGCAATAACTCCTCCCAAGCGCCCGAGGTCCATCCATCCGGATAGGAGCGCACATCTTTAACAAAACAATCAGCTCCAGCTTTAAAAGGGATTTTCCCAAAAGAGGAGATCACTTCGATTGCAACCCCAACAAGCAGCCCAAAGACAGCTGACAAACCCAATAAACGAGTCCGCACTGAAGCAAGTGGTGCATGAGTTATTGCGTTTGATGCGCCCGCTCCTGAGAAGCTATAGAGAAGCCCCAGCAAAGTAGCGCCTAGTAATAAATTCTCGCGCACTAAAAATGAGTGTGCAAAAATATTTCCCAAGAAAAGACTTAATAAACCAACCGCAGCGGGCAATATCAATTGTTTATTTTGGCAAGTGCGATACGGAACTATGAAAGCAATCGCAAATACAGCGACTCCAACCAAGCCATTTTCAGCAAGTACTTGTAAAAAATAGTTGTGGGCATTTTCACCTCGGTTGAGCTGTAAAAACTCGGAACGGGCAAAACTGATGTTGGAAGATAAGCGATAAAATTCGCCCTCACCAACTCCCATTAAAGGGTAGGCAGAGAACATATTAGCAACCGCGCTCCAAATTTCAAAACGAGAGCCCATCATGCCGCCTAAATCGCTCAAGCTATCTAAGCGTCGACTTTGTATTTGGGTCATCAATTCCCCGACCCAAGCTAATCCAGGAATCGACCCAGCGCCTAATAGGAAAACACAGACTATGGCAATAAAAAAAATGAGTAAAACAACAAAGAACTTTTTAGAGTGGCGATAAAGATAAATTAACCCAATTACCACTAAAGTAATAAATGCAATAATCAAGGAGGCGCGAGATTTACTTGCAATCAATCCCACGGTACAGAGCAAAAAGAGGATTACGATACAGCTCCTCTCAGCCTTGTTCTTGCAAACTAAAAAGTACCCCCAAAGACCGACAACGCCTAAGAGCATATGCGCAGCAAAAGCATGTAAATCCGGCTGCAATCCTATGGCTGCATAACCAAAGGCATCTTTACGAAATTGTAACTGCGCATCAGATAAACCTAGACCAGTTCCTACCTGAATTAATCCCGTGATGGCCGAAATAGCCAAACCCAACATGAGTGAACGAAAAATCCAGGAATTCTTCTTTTCAGAACTAAGAAACTTTAGTGTTGTAATTACTAAGATAATCAGTCCGATAGCAAGTGCATAAGCTACCCAATTACCCAAAGGCAAATAGTCCGCATGCCAGTCCATAGGGCGAAAGTGAATTAGATTAAATAACACCCCCCGTAGAGAAGTAGAAGTTGCTGATAGATAAATGTTTCGAGGAATCGCCAACACAACCGACGCAGTAATCACTAGCATCACTAAACCTAAAGGCCAAGGCGACGATACCAACCAGGAGTTCTGCGCCCTTGAAGAGGATTGATGCTGGCGATCCTTAACTATTAACTGCTTTATTAAATTAGCAAGCAATAACCCAGCCACCAAATCTAAGCCTGGATTTGGCATTGCTAGCGCATTTGTACCCAATAGCGTATTTAGTAAATTCGGAATGCCTGCTGTTAAGGGGAGCAAACCAACCACAAGCGCAAGACCCCAGATTGCTGATAGAAGCCCAACAATGAATGCTAAAAGGAATAGGGCTACTGAGGGCGTCAGGCCATGATAAACAATGTAATAAGCATCATTAACCAAAACTGCCAAACTGGCTATAAACGCACAAAGCAGGCCAAATCCAGCAAAAGAGCGCTCGACTACCCTAAAGAATAGAATTTGACCTGATTTGTCTATTAGATTCATCTGAGGATGGAGCCCTGGCTAGCTGCGATAGTTTGGATCATATTTTGCATATTCTGTATGCACCCTATTTTAGGGGTTCAAAGCAAATTTACGGCAAAATGACTGCTTTAGCAGGATTACACTGCTTTCTACTAATAAATTGATTATTAAGCACTCATTTGAACCCACCAACCATCCTTATTACTGGCGCTAAGGGCTTTACAGGCCTTTATTTGAGGGACGCTGCCCAAAAGTCTGGCCTAAAGGTGGTTGAGCTTGCCTCCAATCTAAATAACGAAGCAGCATTAGAGAAAGAGGTCTTGGCAGCAATGCCAGACTACGTGGCTCATCTTGCTGGCATTAGCTTTGTTGCGTCCAAGGATCATGAGGCCTTTTATCGGGTCCACGCTTTAGGAACTAGCAACCTGCTACAAGCACTAACCAAACTAGAAACCGTTCCAAAGAAAATTTTGCTTGCCAGTAGTGCTACGGTTTACGGCAATAGCGCTAATCATTTATCCGTTGAGGATCAAATCTTAACTCCAATAGACCACTACGCCACCAGCAAAGTGGCAATGGAAGAAATGGCTAAGACTTTTTTTAATTGCTTACCTATTGTCATTGCGAGGCCCTTTAATTACACCGGGGTCGGACAAAAAGGCAATTTCCTAATTCCTAAACTGGTTGATCATTTTGCTAAACGTAAACCATTTATTGAACTTGGTAATTTAAATATTGAACGTGAATTTAATGACGTCAATATGATTTGTGATGTGTATCTCAAGCTACTTGATTTAGGCAAAGCCAATGAAATTTATAACGTGTGCTCCGGACAAGCTCGCTCATTGCAGTTTGTGACGGATACCCTAAAACAGATTACAGGTCACGACATTGAAATTCGCGTTAATCCTGATTTTGTTCGTACTAGCGAGGTCCATCGCATGGTGGGCAATCCTGAAAAGCTAAAACACTTACTAGCTAACAATGGGCTATCGTTACAAGTGCCTGCATTAGAAACAACCTTTAAGCAAATGCTTAATGACTCTTCGAGCCCTTCTGCCTAAGGCTTGCGTGTGAAAGTTGCATTTGGGACCACACTGCTTGATAGAGGTTTAAATGACCCCAAACAAGACGGTATTGATGGAATTGGTCAATATTGCCAAGAACTATTAAAGCAATACCAGCAAATCTCAAATTCCCCTTCAATTTCACCATATTCATTTGGACAACGTCAAAGCCAATGTGGCTCTACTTTACTACCAAGCTATTCAATACATGTCATCGGTGCACTAAGCCAAATTCACTCAGAAGCATTTTTTAAAGACATAGACTTAATTCATTCAACGGATCAATTTATTCCCATTGCCAATAAACCATTACTGGCAACTGTCATGGATGTAATTCCTTTAAGTCACCCACAATTTTTAAAATCTCAGTCACGTTACCACAAGTCTTTTATTTGGAAGAAATTGACACAGCGCGCTGACCGAATAGTTACCATTTCAGAATATTCTAAAACTGAAATTACTAAATACCTTGGCTTTTCAGAAAATCAAATTGACGTTATTCCTCCAGGTGTAGACAAGCGCTACTTCCAAAGAATGACTGATGCTGAAAAAAAGAGAGTTCTAGATTTACTGAACATCAAAACTCCCTTTTTCTTATTTTTAGGATCTATACAACCTCGCAAGAATTTGACTCGCTTGCTAAATGCTCACGCCAAACTTCCCCGTTCACTGGCACGTGAATTTCCATTAATCATCGCAGGAAAGTTAGCCTGGGATGATGGCAAAACCCTAAGGTCTATCGAGCATGCGATTAGTGAAGGTCGTGCTAAGTGGCTTAACTACATTACGGAAGACCAAAAAATTGCTCTACTTCAAAGTGCTACAGGTTTAGCATTTGTGAGCCTTTATGAGGGCTTTGGCTTGCCTATTATTGAAGCCTTTGCATCAGGCCTTCCGGTTATTACTTCCAATTACAGTTCAATGCCCGAAGTTACCAGCGATGCAGGAATCATTGTTGACCCAGAAAACACGCAGCAGATCACTGGTGCCCTATTAAGCCTGATTGAGGATGATTCCCTCTCAAATAATCTAAAAGTCCTAGGTAAGCAACGCTCAAAACTCTTTTCATGGGAAGAGAACGCAAAAAGAACTTTGTCAATCTATCAACAACTAATTTAATCATCCCCAAACCCAGGGCAAGATTGAGCGTTGGCATCAGACTTTAAAGAACTGTATATTGCTAGAGCACTACTACCTGCCAGGCGCTTTAGAGCAAGCGGTGGCACAGTTTGTAAAGTACTACAACCAAGAGCGCTATCACGAAAGCCTTAGCAATTTACCCCCAGCAGATGTGTATTTTGGCAGAGGCCAAGCGATCCTTGAAAAAAGGAGAAGAATCAAAGTAAAGACTATGGAAAGCAGGCGCTTGCAGCACCAACTTAAAACCGTTTAAACTTAAAACCCAATGAGCCAATCTCTCCTTTAATAAATCAACCCATTTGTCTCAAATCATTTGAAGATGGATAGGCGAAATATTTTTTTATTAGATGGGCACTATAAATACAGAAACAATCGCTAAGCGTTGGTAAAAGAATTTGCTTGTCGTAAATTGCGGGATCTTATCGCTTCTCTATTTACCCTTATAAAGACATAACCTAGCGTTAACCCTTTAGTCGTTGACCCCAAAGAAAATAGAACCGATCGTCGCAAGCTAGAGATCGTTTTATTTCTAGCAGCCTTTCAGTAAAGACTCAATCTTACGAAAATTAATTATAGGATCTTTTATACTGTTGCTTCATCAGTTCAATCGCAAACAAAAGAGAAATTGCGGGAAGTAGCCAAATAACTCTACTTTGATATCGGTCAAACACCGCTGAAAGCCCCCCTGTAATCATTGCGTTTGAAATTAAAAATCCTATCAAACTGAAAATTACTAATTGCACTGCAGAATTTTTACATGCGGCGATCTGGCAGAATTTGCTTTTAAATGAAAGATATATAATCACAAAAATAAAAAATCCACTAAGGATGACAACAACGTTATAAATTAAATTTACTAAATTAGTGGCTATATTCACAGTGCCCTGAGACTGGTGAGAACTAAAATAGCTTTGATAACTGTCTGGAAAGTGAGCTAAGAAAAAGTTATTAATCGCTGTTAGATGTATAGTGGAACCAAATTGATTTCCCACTGAAAATACTTTTAATTGATCAAGTGAATTATTCACAAAAGCATTTGCCATTGACAAAGGGTAAGTCTTTATGGTTTCACGGATTATATATGAAGCCTCGTTATTTATAATAGGTAGCCCACCAACTGCATTAATTCCTCCATCCCAAAGCAAGGCATTTAACACCAAGTTTTTTAACTCGGGGGTTGTAGTAAGCCTAAGATCGATCTCTTTTTTAGCTGCCTCATTAAAAAGAGGAAGTGCTGCGCAGGTTTTTAAAGCCTCCTTTGTACAGACCGAATTTAAATACTGTAATCCCGGGCCATCCTCCAATATTCTCGCCAAGAAAATAACTTTCCCCCAGCGATTGAATGTAACCCCTTGGTGGAATATGGAATTTGATGCCACTATAGCCGCAATACTTATAGCAAAAGAGGTTATCGAAATGTATGAGAATTTCTTTATATAACTCCAAGATCTTTTTTGCAGCAATAATAAACCAATCATTAAAATAAATAATGTGAAACCTATCATTAAATTTCCAGAGTGCATACAAATATTCAATATCATTAGTCCTCCAAGTAAAATGATATTTCCATAAGATGCTCTTTCACAATTCAATGCCAAAATAATTATTGTTAAAAAAAGACAGGATGTAAAAATATCAGCTGATATTTGACCAACAAACCAAGGAACAGAAGTCATCATTCCAGTTAAGCAAATCCATAGCAAAGAAATTCTTTGAGATAAATTTGGAAACAAGGAGCTAGCTAATTTCAGTAATAGAAAAATCACCAGGGCTGACTGGAAAATTACCAAACCCCAAAAATCGAGAATCAGGTTAGATATACGAATGAATAATCCATAGAAAATAGGCTTATCCACGGGAGCAACTAAATCGATTCCTGATACCAAATAAGTTAAGGAGTCTGTAAAAATAAGAGGGAACCCATTCCACGTTGCTGGGGCGGTAAAAATGCTAAATGTTACAAGCAACAAAATAAAATTTTGCAATCTATGGTGATTCAAGCGCTAACACTCCCTTATAGTTTCATGGTGAAGCCTACATAAATTGTGCAGATATTATCCCCATTCCAAGGCGACGATCATCTCCAGGAACTCCCGCCACATCTTTAGGTCTTGCAGGGTTCATAAAATGAAACTGCAATTCGATATATTTTTTCTTATCTACATTGGGCGGCAAGTTAATCACCCAAATATTTACATTAGGATCGCTTAAAGAAGTAGCTTGAGGCGACATCCTATCAACAAAAACCTCGATATTTTGCTTGGGGTGCAATGGGCTAATAAAGGCCCGTACGGTTAACTTGAGTTGCTTAGCAGAGGTGGAAGAATTACTTTGCGGCACTGGAAGAATCATTTTTGCTTGATTGCCATTACTCCAAACACCCCACGCCTCTGGCCACGCCCAACTACCGCCTACGTCAATTAAAAATCGTGTTCCCAGCTCGCCCTTGTTAAACCCCAAAGACTTAGTAAATTGAACCTCTTTGGTAATCTGATTTAGCTCACTTCTAAGATTCTCTTCAATTACTGGGCAATCTTTACAGTTCTTCCAATTGGGTGCCAATACTGCAAAACCATCAAAGCCAACTAATAAATCAGCATTTGGATTTGAATGAAAGTAAGCTGGCAAGGCCATATCTGGTTGTAATACATAAAGAGTGCCTGGCTTCCAGCTTGATCTATATAAACCATTCATAAAGTTTTCTTGTGCTTTAGAAAGTTTGCTAACATCCACTCTTGCAAAAAATACTGAATTAGTCGCTAGTTGATGCTTTGCCGCATACAAAGCAATTTGATCCCATCCTGATGCTTTGTCTTGAGGGGGCACCAATTGAACCTCTTGGTAATGTTTAGCTGCTTGGTCCCAAAACGAATTATTAAGATTAAGCTCATGTGGAATATTTTTTGCAGGATTGTAAATTTGTTGTCTCATCATTCGCCAGCCAGCACTGGTATCAACCACTTGCAGAAAACAAGCGACCCCCAACAAGATCAATGCGAAGCGTTTAGAGTAACCTATCATTATAATAAAAATACAAGCAAAATTTAATGCGTAGAACATTGGCCAAAAGAAGCGTCCCGATGCTCGGAAGATGCTAGCGACGGCATAAATGGAGTCCGATATTCTGAAGCCAAACTCTATGCGCCCAATAGCAATATGATTCGTAATAGCAAAGAGGGCTAGAGCAATCAAAGCCAGAGTCAGGAAAAGATGTTTAAAAATTTCTTTTTTTAATAAATACCTAAGATTTCCATCTCGAGCAAATTTATAAAAAGCAAATGGCCAGAGCAGTAAAAGGCCTATGCCAAAGTACATATAGCCTTCGCCGTAATCACTCGGTAGAGGCAAAGCCCGCATGATGTAAGACCAGCCTTTTGAGTCAAATGGTGATAACAGGTTCATTCGAAAAAAACCATAGCCTCCCAATGAGCCGGAAGAAGAACTCACTTCAAAATATCCCGCTTGCCACATTAAAAATGCGGCTAATAGCCCGATACATAACGCCTGTAAGACGCTATTCTTTATATTGGCTAGTCGATCGAGTTTTGCAAAGACAATTTCATCCACTAAATTTGCCGCCCAAAGTGCCGCAACTATTACAAACAGGGAAAAATGAGTCAATACTGCAGCGCTTAATAAAAGAGCCCAAAGAATGTCTTTGCTCCATTCCTTTGCTTTACGCCCTGGAGAAACGATTAAATAGAACGCAGCTAGAATCATAAAATGCGCAACCAATGCGGTGTGCTGATTCACCCGCCAGAGCATCGGTGGTGTAAACACAAAAATCACACATGAAAAAATTAGCATCCATCTGTTTTGCGTCATTAAACCTAAAACTAACCACGCAAAACAAGCCTGGAATACAAAGCATATTAGGGTCCAAATTCCTAAATACTGAAATGTTTCTGGCAGAGCAAAACGAAAGACCTTGAAAATAAATGCCATTAACGGAATCGAGTCAGAAAACACAATTGAATTACTAAAATCTAGTCCATAACTTGGGTTTAATCCAATTGGAAATGTCCAGGGTCCGTGACGATAAAAAACCCAGGCAATATAGTCCTTGAAAGGATCAACCCCTTGGGCTAAATCAAGATTCGTTGGCATGAGCGGGGCAAAACCCACCACGGCTATAAAAGCACAAAACCCAAGGAAGACGGGAATCAAGAGAGATAAATAAAAGCGCTTGTTTTTAATCATTCATCTTTCGCGTGGAATTGCTAATTTCAACCAGTAAGCTGACAGTCTATGTTAGACCTAGAACTATCCCATGATTTGTAGCAGATTTTTACTTATTCTACTCAATGCATTCCTTGAGGCCAATCTCAACGTCTGCCAGAGCCTTAAAACCCCACCACTTCACCCAGAACAAAAAAGCAAATGAACTCGAATGCCTCATGAATAAATTTTATTCTTACTTAATAAAACGTATCGCTACCAATCCAATTCCTAGGTTACGTACATCATCCCCGATGCCCTGACTTTTTGGACTAACCGCATTTATAGATCGGATTTCTAAAGTCAAGGTATTGCCAGCACTTAGCCCCCTGGGCAGTGGTATTGTAAAAGTATTTTTACTTGTCTCGGTCAGCGAAACTTGACCCAAGCTCAAGCCATTACCTAAAATCTCTAGATCTAACTTAGGATGGCTACTGGTTAAAAATGCATTTGCCTCAAATTCAACAGCCTTAGGATTACCTGCTGGCACTGGAAAAATGAGTTTGGCATTAGTATCTGTTGCCCATGTCCCCCACCCCTCGGTATAGCCCCAACCCTCTAACATATATTTTTCTCTACCATCCCCTTTACTAGAAAAGATAATAGGCTGGCTTAAAATCAGAATAGGTGCAAGATTTTGTATCTCCAAGCCTTGATTAAGTAGTTTGCATTCTTTACAGCTTTTCCAAGCTGGGGCTAGTATATTAAATCCATCAATTCGGGCAAATAGATCTTTTTTGGGATCAAAGTTAACCTGCCGCGGGTCCTCCTTCCAGTCCCTAAAGATATACAGAGTATCAAAACTAGAGCTAAGTTGTAGCAGCTCTTGATTTATTCTCATCAAGTTTTCCAAAAGCTTTGCATCATCCTTTCTGGCCAAATGAACCATATTAGTCGCCATTCCATACTGGGCAGCAAAAACCCCGAAAACCCCCCAATTTGCGGGGTTTTCTACCATCACCACATTTTTGTATCTCATACCAGCCATGACCCAAAAGGGGTCTTTTAGGGGCCCTGGTATCTGCCTTGAAAAAGTAGAACTTAATTTTTTACGAATTGGTAACCAGCCCGCACTTGTATCAATTATTTGCACTAAAACCGCAATCAAGAAGATACCAGTTGCAATCTTTCTTGAATATCCACGAATCACAAGAAATGCAGCAAGAAATATAAATAAATAAAAAATAGGCCAAAATAAGCGAGCCGAGCTTCGAACTAGTGAAAAATAATCAATTAGATATTGAGGTAAAGAAAATTTTATATTCCATGCACCAATTCCTATATTGTTACTAAAACTCAATAGCGCTAAAATAGTTAAAACAATCAATAAAAAAGGTTGGGTTTTGACAACTGACCATGCTCGAACTTTAGATTTATATAAAACTGGTATTGCACATACCCATAAGAAAATAACTCCCGTTCCAAGAAATTGAAAACCCTCGCCAACCGCTTGCTCAACTGGATCACCAAGGTTAATTGGCTTTAACCAATACGACCAGGAGCGGGAATTCAATAGCGCCAATAGGTTTGTACGAAAATCCCCAAAACCACCGGCAGAAACAAAAGTTCCTTTAATTGAAAGGTAGCCAGCTTGCCAAAATATCAACCATAGTAATCCAGCTAAAGCTATTGCATTCAATAACGCGGATTGTAAATTCAGTGTTTTTAATATAAAAATACGCGTCATAAAATTAGCTGAAAATAGTGCAAATACGATGACAAATAAATAGAAATGGCATAAGCCACTTAAAACGAGCAGTATTGACCAATACAGCGATTGAGACTGCTGATTTTTTCTTAAGTTAAGGAAAAGGGCGGCTAATATCAAGAAATGGCCCATTAGGGCGCTGTGGTACCCAATCCTAAAAAGCATTGGAGGTGCAAATAAAAAAAGAATTGTTCCCAAGGATTGCAATACAGTTATATCAGTAACTAACGCTAATAGCTTATTTGCAAACCATGCCTGCAAAATAAAGCACATCAAAACCCAAATTCCAAAATATTGAAACCCAACTGGAAGAATTTCATTAAAAAATTTAAAAAATATGGCAAATAGCGGGATGGAATCTGTAAAAACAATGGCATTACTAAATTCCATTCCATATTTAGGGTTTAAACCAACTGGAAAAGTCCAAGGTGAATTTCTAAAAAAAGCCCAACCTAAATAGTGCTGCAATAATTCTCCATCCCCTAGCCAAGCAATATTAAGGGGATAAATAATGTTTGGACCAACAATAATTAAATACGCGGTGATACCAAGTAATATTGGTATCCAATTTTTTAGTCGGCACATTAAGTATTTAATTTAGATGTCTTAGGTTTAAATGAATTCAATGGACTCTAAGCCAATCGAGAGGCCCCTACTATCGCTACTCAGTCCTTGACTCTTTGGTGAGATTGGCTTCAAAGCCCTGAATTCAATTTTCATAGGGCCCAGTCCCATTTGCTGCTTACTCAAAGGGAAATAAAATTCATTATTTTTTCCTTTCAACAAAAGAATATTACCCATATGGTGATCATTTATGAAGAGCGCAGTCGATTGAGTCAAATTTTCTTTAGGAATAAAGGCACGTAAATTTATCTTAATTCCCATTAAAAGTTTTGGAGGATGGGCTAAAGTTAAAGAAGCAGCATTTCCTTTTGCCCAAGCCCCCCAATCTTCAGGGGTATACCAATTATTCGAATTCCAAGCATCCCAATCTAAAGGAGGCTCAACAGGGCTATATAAATAAAAAATTCCTAGACTTTTCTTTCCAAATTTAATCAAAGATGTGGTTTTTAGCGGGGCAAGAGTTTCTTGTCGATTTTGCTTAAAAACATAGAGGATTTTTTTTCCATCAATCGAAACAGCGTCAAATAGTTGAAATTTTCCATGCTCTAAAAACAAATTTGGATGAAGATATGCGCGATTAGTAACTAAAAGGTATTTAGCCTGATCAATTTTACCGGCCTCAATTATTCGAATTTTTTCATTATGCTTAAGTATTCGTAGTTGATCGGTAAAAACAGTCAGCTCACGAGAAGAATACTTAGAAGCTGCACCAGGCCAAATTGCAATATTCGAACTATTATCTTGTTCTAAGATTTTTTCGAGTGCAATACGATTTGCTTGACCCCAATAATCAACTTCAAATCTTTCATCCCAATTAGCTCCTGCTAAAACATTAAAATATAAATTCTCTAATGGATGATGATGTACCATCCAAAGACTTGTGACTATAAAGACAAGAAAAGTTATTACAAATAAAAACCATTGGCTAATATGAAGAAATTTAAAAAAATTAGAAAGAAAAATAAAACCATGCAAAGCAATAATGATAAAAATTGGATATAAAAAATAAAGATGACGCCACCCGTTATAGAGAGGCGCGTCTGAACCAATAATAGCTAGTAATGGGCCAAAAAATAGGCAAATGAAAATAAAGTCCTGCAAACCATCATTACTCTTCCATAAAGATCGGCTTTTTAGGTATGTCCAAACTAGGATGGAAACCCCGATTATAAACAAGAGCTGATAAAAAATTGGCGTTGTTAAGCCCATCCATAACGGAACGTAATACCAAGGAAGCTTCTCAGACGGAATAAGATTACCCATAAATAAAATGGCAGGATTTCTTGGGTGGTTTGCTAAGTTTCTCCAAACATCTAAAAATTGATCCCAAGGATTTATCCATAAAAATGGCCAAAATAAAACCGTAACTACAATAGTTAATAAAAAATAAACTAGAGAAAGTTGAATTAATTTTTGTATATTAAGCTCTTTTTTGAAGTACTTCGCCCCAAGAAAGCTCAACGTCAGAATAGGAAAAAATATGGCAATGACACGTACGTCAATAGCGGCAGCGGTTGCAATAGCATGTATAAATGCTGTATACAAATTAGGTTTTAATAAAAATTGAATTAAGGTATTTGTGGCAATAACATATAACGCTAAAAAAATAATGTCTTTATTGTTGTAAAATGCGTCACTAAATATTCTTGGGCTGAGTATTAAAATAAATATACCTAATAAACCAATTCGCCAATCTTGAAACCTTCTTTTGCCCAAAAAAAATAGGGCTAAAGCCCCACAAAAGAAAAATAAAAAAGTAAAAGCATGCCGATATAAATAAATAGAGCGCTCGTCGCGTAAGCTAAATATGAATTCCAAAAATGCGGCTGGCAGTTCAAATATAACGCCATAATGGCGATCTTGAATTTGATGCAAGGTCTGAGTAGATAAATTTACGAAATGTAAATCTTCAGATATAGATTGAATGTGAAAAAGGCTTGCTAAATAATTTAGATTTACAATTCCAATTAAGCGTTGAGCAGGCTCATCTAATGAAACGCCATAATCTGGGAAAAGCATTAATCCAATCACTAGCAATCCAATGAAAAATACGAGTGTAACTAGCCTTGATAGGCTTGAGAAAAGATTGGCAGGATGGTTTTGCATACTTTAGTTAATTCTTTAATAAATTCTATGACTTAGAACTAGGTGTTGGATAATTAAGATTATGCCCAAGTTTCTCAAAATATTTTGCTCCAAGTCCCCCCTTTTAATTCCCGTGGTACTAGGCATTGGCTCTTTTCTATTAGTCGCTGGGCCATTCGTCGCCCTCCCTTGGAATGAGCAATGGCTATTTGGCGGTGGAGATGCAACTCAGCATTATTTTGGATGGCTATTTTATCGAGCAAGTCCTTGGACTTTCCCAATTGGAATGAATCCAGACTACGGCATCTCGATTAATAACTCGATTGTATATACCGATTCCATTCCTCTGCTAGCAATTTTTTTTAAAGCGATTAATTTTCTTTTACCTAAAACTTTTCAATATTTTGGCTTATATATTTTTACCTGCTTTTTATTGCAAGCAATTTCTGCCTGGTTCCTGCTAGGGTTATTTATCAAAAATATAGGTATTCGATTTTTTGCTACTGGTCTATTTATCTTCTCAGTTCCAATGATTAGCCTCTTTCCTGAAAACCCTCAACTAGCAAGCCAATTCCTTATTCTATTTAGTCTTTATCTCAATTTAAATAAAAAAGAGGGTTCTTCACTGTTGGCGTGGCTTACCCTACTTTGCTGTGCGGTTCTTATTAATTTCTATTACTTTGTCATGGTGTTCGTCTTATGGATTGCCTATCTACTTGATAAAGTTTTTATTCGGAAAATAATTTCGATGCAAATTATGCTGTGCAATTTTATTTTTTTGATGACAGTAATCCTGCTTTCGGCTTGGCAGGCAGGCTACTTTGCCATCAGCTCCATAGGTGAATTTGGTTTTGGGCTGTTTAAAACAAATGTATTGGGTATTTTTAATCCAGATGGCTGGTCTTATTTATTTAAGGCGCTTTACCCGAAAGTTAGTTGGTGGGCAGAAGAACCTGTTTACTTAGGTATAGGCTGTTTAATTGCCCTCCTGTTTAGCCTAAAATCAGGACGCCAATTTTTAAGTCCTGTGTATCGACAGTTCAAATCCCATTTTTTTCTTATGCTCATTATCATTTGCATGGCACTTTTCTCGTTTAGCCATAACATCAGCATAGGCAGTTTTGAATTGCAACTACCACTGCATAAAAAAGTAGCAGATTTAGTTAGCATATTGCGTAACTCTGGAAGAATGTTTATTCCATTTTTTTACTGCATTCTTCTCTTAATTTTTTATCAAATTGAAAAATCATATTCGGGGAAAATTGCTGCCTTTATACTAGGATTTTGTCTTACTATACAGATAATAGATTTAAATTTTGGCTGGCAAGACCTACGTAATCGTATGACCTCCATGGGCCCCTTTCCTTATAGTGAATTGCCCCTAAAAAATAATTTTTGGAATATGGTACCTGCTAATTATAAAAATATTATTGTGGTTCCCAGTCGCTTTAATTTAAAACCCGACTTTATGGCACGTTTTTTAAACAGTGAATGGCGCATTTTTGGGCGCTATGCCTCTATAAATAAGATGGCAACCAATGCCGTTTACGTAGCGCGCTCAGATAAGGCTTTGATGCTCCAATCGCGAGAAAATGCTCTAAATGAAATATCAACTGGTATATTTAATAACAATTCACTATACATTATTAATTCTGATGAAATACTTTCAGCAGCATGCGCCGGCATGGAATATCCACAGACTCTTTTTGCTAAGATTGATGGTTTTTATATCTTGGCACCTAATTTTCTTAAAAGTAGCGGGGAAGCCCTTAACTCAGGTATCCAACGGATCACCCTATCTCAACCAGCAGCCAAACTAGGAGAAAGCTTCTTTTTTTCTAAGTCAGATTCTAAAAATTTACCTTTTGTGGTTTGCGGAGGCTGGAGTAATCCTGAAGCGTGGGGCATTTGGTCTGATGGTAATTCAAGCAAACTTTTCCTGCCTTTACCAGAAGGTGCAAATCGCTTGGAACTAATTTTGAATGCCTTTATAAGCAGCGCCCACCCAAAACAAAAAGTTCAAGTTATGGCTAATGGTAAAAATTTATTAGATGTAGAGTTAAAGCAAAACTCAGACAATAAAGTTGAGTTAAATATTCCACAATTCGCCAAAGAAGCAGGGCACCTACTACTCTCCTTTACCTTTAGTAACCCCATCAGCCCAAAAGCTTTGGGCATTAGCGAGGATAATAGGTCTTTGGCGATTGGAATCGTTAGCGGAAAATATACCCAATGAAAAAAATCTGTGAATGATAGCCTTCAATAGAAATAATTTATTGTTACTCATTCCGATAATCATTGGATTGGCTGGATTTTTTATAGTTGTAGGCCCCAAAGCCCTTAATCCAACAAATATTGACTGGTTATTAAGGGGCGAATCTCTTGAGGATCACCTAGCTTGGATTTTCTTCAGGGAATCAGCTTGGTCATTTCCTGTGGGCCTAAATCCGGATTATGGCCTTGAAATTAGCTCTTCAATCGTTTACTCAGATTCGATACCCTTATTTGCAATCCTTTTTAAACTGCTCGATCCCTTTATTTCAAACCCTTTTCAATACTTTGGCATTTGGCTTCTGGCTTGTTTTCTGCTCCAAAGCTTTGCAGCTTGGGTACTTGTTCGGCTGGTCACACAAAACATAATCATTTTAATATTTTCAACGGCACTATTTATTTTTTCCCCACCTTTTCTCTGGAGAATTGGAGAGCTACAAGGCGCACTTGTTGGGCATTTCTTAATCTTGTTTGCCATTTATTTAAATCTTAGGCCCTACCAATCCAAAAGAATTTTTTTTTGGTGTATTTTGCTTTGTATTTCTGTCCTTGTTCATTTTTATATATTTGCAATGGTATTTATTTTGTGGATTGCAAGCATTACTGACTGCACAATTTCGCAGAAATTGATTTCTCTTAAAATTTCATTTTCTGAATTTTTAACTATTATTTTTTTCGTATTTTTATGTACCTGGCAAGCAGGTTATTTTGCTATCTCAAGCGGATCTGCTAGTGAGTGGGGTTATGGTCAATTTAACTTTAATCTTTTGTCTATTTTTTATCCTCGGGGATGGTCTCAATTTTCCCTTATAAAAGAATTTGTTAAAGACTTTGAAAGTTTTAATTATCTAGGCCTAGGAATTTTATTTTTTATATTATCTGCAATTCCTATTGGCGTTATATTCATGTGGCAAAAAAATAAATCATTTAGTTCGAAACATTTTTTCTTTATTTTAACTTTATGCCTATGTTTTATATATGCAATCAGTAATAATATAGATATAGGTAATTGGAGTTATTCCTTTCCTATTCCCGAAGCACTTATGCCTATCGCAAATATTTTGCGTCATTCTAACCGTCTATTTTGGCCTGTTTATTATTCTGCTCTTGTTTTTTCAATCTATTGTTTAATCCAAATTAACAACAAAAAAATTGTTTATTTATGCTTAATTACTATTTTTTGCTTACAGGCTTATGACACGCGGGCAGGATGGATGCCGCTTAGAAATAAATTGATGTGGCCAGATCCTCCTGAGGATGGATTTCCACTAAAAAATCAATTTTGGAAAGCTGTTGCAAAAAAATATAAAAATGTGGTCAAAATTCCAATTTCTCATAAGCCACCCCAATGGGGAATATTTGCCAGATTCGCCGCGGAAAATCATTTAGCAACTAACTCTGTCTCTTTTGCAAGAATTGATAAAGAGCGCATGAATAAATCTAATTCTCAGTTTTTAGAAATGATTAATACAGGGAAGTATTCTAGCGATACCCTTTTTATTATTGATGAGTGGAAATTACTACCCGTTACGGTTAATTTCGATCCCAATAAAGACCTTTTTGCAAGAATCGATGGCTATAATATTCTGGCGCCGAACTGGAAGATATGCGGAGGTTGCCCGCAAATTTCTAAAGAATTTGAGATCACAAGATTAGCTCCCCCAACTCACTTACAGAAAAAAATATTTTTTCGCCAAAATGATGATGGTCGTAACCAGTTTTTACAGGCTGGTTGGTCATGGCCCGGGGAGGATTGGGGCACTTGGTCTGATCAAGATAATGCAAGTATTTTATTGCCCATGCCAATTTCGGGAACGCCTAAATTAATTATTTTTAATCTTCGCGCCCTAGTGTCGCCATCCCACCCAATTCAATCGGCTAATATATTTATTAATGGAATTTTAGTCACGGAAATTGTATTACCCAAAATGGAAGAAAACCTAATAAGCGTACCTATTCCAAGTGCTGAATTAATCAAACCTTACCTTCAAATTGAATTTAAATTTTTTAATGCTATCAGCCCTACTGCTATAGGTTTTGGGAATGGAGATACTAGACGCTTAGCAGTTGGACTTAAATCTCTTGAATTTAAATAAAGCCGATATTTAAAGTGATCAGCCAGATAAAATTTATTGATAAACTATTTTTTGCTGTTTTAGTAGCTATCGGGTTTATTTGGCTTTCCTTTTCCTCTCAATTCATTGAAAACGAGATTTTCTGGGATCTTGATCTTGTTATTAAGGCTACCGCTTTGTTCAATAAGGGAGGTAACTCCTATTCCCCAGATCAACTTGGTGGCTCTCTCTCCTTTGTGTACCACCCATTGGTGCTACATGGGATGGCCTTTTTTGGCCGCTGGTTGTCGCTGCTAATAATCTTTTTTTATATCGCAAGTATTACTTATTTTCTTTTTAGCCTCAAAAAAAATAGTAATTTATGGTTTTCGACATTTCTAGCTTTTGCATATTGTGATATTGGCTTTATCTCTGTCACTAGCGGGAATCTCACTGTCTTTTTTCATTTGATTTTATTAGCTAATTTATTCGCGGCTGACCCACAAGATTTATCTCAAAATAAATTTTTAAATGGTGGCAAAATTAAACCCGCTAATTCATCATATACTTATTTCATCATTTTCGTTCTTACATTTAGCATTGTTAAGCCCTATCTCTTAATTTATTTAGCAATTCCCATTTTAATGCACTGGGGAAAGCGTGAGAGCGTTACAAAAATACTAAGCTTCATATTTATAGGGGGGAGCCTTTTTCTTGTAGTAGTAATTTCCTCATCTATTTTTTATGGCGCTGAATTCACTGCATTTATCTCGGCCCTGAAAAACCAAACCTTGGGTAAGCGTGATATGGGTTTTGGTATCGTTATGTTCTTTTACGATTACTATTTAAGTGCAGGCTCTTTGATTTACCGCGCTTTTGTTTTGCACTTCTTTATTGCCAGCTTACTTTTATTAGTTGTCATGTATTTAGCTATCAAGAATAAATGGATAAATACTGCTAAAAAAAACTTTGCTAGTTTTCCATATCTTCTCTATTTTTTATTGACTCTCTTTAATCCAAGGCTTAAGGTCTATGACTTTTTTCCAGCCTTATTGGCCTTATATATCTATTTTTTCTCGCTTAAACTAACCGCAGTGTCTCGGCTCTTATTTTTACTTGCATATATACTTTCTTTAACTCAACTTACCGGTACTCTTTTTTTCGTTAATCATGGTATTTTTTCTAATCCGATTAATACCTATTACTGCTCAATTGGAATGATACTAGGTCTAATCTTGATAAGACTGGCAAGACCAAATTTTGCCAGTTAACCCTTCTGCGCAAGTAAAAAGAGTGACATCTTAAGGGGCTATATGTATAACTCTCCATGGGATACTCTGCGCAAGCCTTGGAATTTATGACTGCTATATTCATCTTGTTAGCAAATGACTTGGCTCAGGAATATTAAACTATCAAGTGCATGGTATCCAAATTTATTGTCGCCCTTAAGTCCCTATTGATCCCATTTTTTATGGGGGCTATCGCGTTCTTCCTCTTTCTTGGGCCCGCAGCCTTAGCGCCGGGAAATTTAGGCTGGCTGTGGCAAGGCGATTCTTGGCAACATTATTTGGGCTGGGGTTTGTATCGACATGGTTGGGGGCTGCCTTTGGGCCTAAATCCATCATATGGGCTCGATATCAGCTCTTCGATTGTTTTTTCAGACTCTATCCCAATTTTAGCTTTGGTATTTAAAGCCTTAAGCCCAGCACTACCTCAGCATTTTCAATATTTTGGGCTTTGGACGTTAATCTGTTTTGTTTTACAAGCTTATTTAGCATTGAAATTAATGCAACTTATCAACACAGATAAAGCAAGCAATGTCTTAGCAGCAGCTTTATTCATACTTTCACCGCCTTTGCTTTTTCGTATTGGCATGCATTCAGCATTACTGGGCCATTTTTTGATCCTTTGGGCTTTATATTTAAATCTCTCCTCTAAAGCTAGAAAATCTTACGTTGCTTTATGGGCCTTTCTGCTTTGTATTACGGCTTGCGTTCATTTCTATATTTTTATTATTGTCTTTGGCCTTTATATCGCCAGCCTACTTGACCGTCTGCTCATCAATCATAAAATAAATTTAAGTGGCATGGTAATCCCCCCGCAGGTTAACTGAACTCAGAGGTAGAATTTTCTCTATTAGAGGAGTTCTGCATGAAACGTTCTAAATTTACCGACAGTCAGATCATGGATGCCCTAAAACGGGCCGATGCTGGCT
>NZ_JAJVCR010000013.1:0-37302 GCF_021395195.1 Polynucleobacter sp. IMCC 29146
CTGCCAGCAGGCTATCAATGAGTTCTTGGGGTACTGCTCGTTTTGCTGCTTCGGTCATCATCATTACTCCTATGGAGTGGGCTTTTACCCATTATTAGACCGTTTACACAAAATTTAGTACACCCCCACTTAAGGCAAATGTATTTGAGCCTCATACTTATCGACATATCCTCAGTTTTCCAATTATTAAAAATCAGCTAGATAATAAAATTTTTGTTAAAACAAGTTTTCTTATTTCTAGAACAAAACAGGGCGCAGGTGCTAGCTTGTTTGTCTCTGGATTCTACTTAGATGAGTTGGTAAAAATTGAAAATGAATTGAAAATAGCAAATAGGATTGCAGTTCTTGATTCGTCTTTGATTGATGAGCTTATTGTTTTGCCAATTTAGGTGCCCTGTCCATATCATCAAACACGTCAGAGTAGGATTAACAATCTAACCTCCAAGATTCCAAGTTCAATTCTTAGTAGCTGAACTGCTGTCAATTTAGGTCCACAGCCAAAGAGAGTTTTTCTATAGTAAAGCATTGAAGAAAAATTGGTTGATTTTGTTTCTTTTGGGGTACTCTAGTTTGTTGAGATACTCTATTTTGTTCCTTTGCCTCTAAAACTGGTCCAAATAGCGCCTTAATTTTCATCAAATTTCAGTCCAGCATCCCTTTAATATGGTTCGCTAGGCAAAGGCAAGAAAAATCTGGTAGGATAAAAACTAGTCTGATTCAAAGTGAAAAACGAGGGAGAATGCCATATCCCTTTTTTAAAAATAGCTTTGAGCGTCATAAAAAATATAGAAAGAAGAATGGAGATGGATAAGGCACTTCGAGCTGCGGCACAAGAGTATATGGTTAGATATGGTGGAGATGTTTTTCCTAATCTTTTTAAAAGTGCTAAAGGCACGATCGTAATTGATGATACTGGCCGTGAAATATTAGATTTCACTTCGGGACAGATGTGTGCCACCATCGGTCATAATCATCCTGCCATTATTAATGCTGTAAATGAGGCCAGTAAAAAAGCCTTTCATATGTTTAGCGGAATGATTCCAGAGGTTGTGGCGCAATTAGCGGCCAAAGTTGCAACAGAGTGGATGCCACCATCTTTAACTAAGTCTATTTTTATTAACACCGGCTCAGAAAGTAATGAAGTTGCTTTACGGATGGCAAAAATGTATACCAGCGGCTATGAGATTTTGGCTGTTGGAGGATCTTGGCATGGGGTTACAGGTGTAGCAAGTTCAGTTTCTTTTGCGAGTGATCGGAAAGGTTATGGCGTGCCTCCAGCGGGCGTTTTCGTATTACCTGAGCCCAACATGTATCGACCTTATATTCCAGAATTGGGCTCAGAGCAATCTGCATTGAAAAGTCTAGAAATTGGCTTGAAAATGTTTGACATGGCTTCAACAGGCAGAGGCGCTGCTATTATTATCGAGCCAATAATTAGCGCAGGTGGAGTACTAATTCCGCCAAAAAGTTATATGCAAGCATTACGTAAGGCTGCCGATGATCGCGGTATGTTACTCATTTATGATGAGGCGCAAACTGCCTTTGGTCGTATCGGGAAAAGAACAGCCTCCGATTTATTTGGAATTGTCCCTGATATCATGACCCTATCAAAAACAATGGGTGGGGGTCTTCCATTAGCGGCTGTGGTGACTACACCAAAAATTGAACAAGATATTTATGAGAAGGGCTTCTCTTTTTATACCAGCCATGTTTCCGATCCTTTACTTGCTACAGTTGGCTTAGCGGTTCTAGATACCATTAAGAATGAAAGTTTAATCGATAAAGCTAACGTTACTGGTGCATATTTAAGAAATAAACTACTTGAGTTACAAAATAAATATGATTGTATTGGCGATATTAGAGGCGAAGGTTTATTGTTTGGTGTTGAATTAGTGCAAGATCGAAAAACGCGATTGGCACACCATAAGTTGGGCGAATTAACCACTAAAAAATGTTTTGAGTTAGGATTAAGTATGAATATTCGCAGACGACCAGAGCGCGGATCTGTATGGCGAATTGCGCCGCCCCTAACTGTATCTAATCAAGAAATTGAAAGGGCTATTGCAATACTTGATAAGGCACTAGAAGTTAGTTTAAAAGCAATTTAACGAATTATTATTTCTTACTGGAAATTATTATGAAAATGTGCTCATTACCAATTCTATTGACTTTATTTATTTCTATTAATGTGCAGGCTCAATTAAATAATACTGATGTAAAAATTAAAAAATTAAATATTGTTAATGTAGGCGTAAGAGAATCCTCAGCACCACTTTCTTATATGGTAGGTAGTAATGCTTATTCTGGTTATCATGTTGAATTATGTGAGAGGATATTAAAAAAACTATACCCAAATGCCAAAATTAATTACATGGCTGTTACACCTCAAAATCGTATTCCTTTAATCCAAAATGGGACAATTGATATTGAATGTGGATCAACTAGCAATACCACCGCCAGAAAAGAGCAAGTTGATTTTGCAGTTACAACATATGTAACTGAGGCACGCTATGCGGTTAAAAAATCTTCTGGCATTAATTCCACTGATGATGTAATCAAAAAGAAAATTGTTACAACCGTTGGTACTACCCCTGTACAGCATTTACGTAAGCTGGAACTGCTTAAAGGCGTTAAGTTAGATGTAACCTATGCCAAGGATCACTCCGAAGCATTTTTATTGGTTGAGTCTGATCGAGCCGATGCTTTTGCTATGGATGACAACATACTAGCTGGAAATATTGCCGCTAGTAAATCACCTGGAGATTATAAAATCGTGGGTGACCCATTAAGTGTTGAGGCGATCGCAATTATGCTGCGCAAGGATGATCCGGTATTTAAGGCGGGGGTCGATAACCAAATTAAAGACATGATGAAATCTGGCGAGCTAAAAAATGTTTATCAGAAATGGTTTTTAGCGCCGATCCCACCAAAAGGCTCAGTCATTGGTATTCCGATGGGAAACTCCTTAGTTGAGCTCTTTAAAAATCCAAGTGACATACCGGCTGAACCATTATTTAAATAAAGCGTAGTTTCAGAGGGTGCCTTATAAAGTTCTATTAAGATCTTGAACTACCGTTAATTTAGCATCAAAGCCAAAGAGAGCTTTTTTAAATTAATTGTTGAGTAAGCCCAACGGGTAGCTTTTTAATCTAAGCTGATCTTGGCATCTTTAGCTACTTTGCCCCAGCGAGTCCATTCAGATTCAATCATGGCATTCGCTTGCGCAGATGTACCTGGTGATGGGGTTATGCCCCCCTTAGTTAAGCTAGTTCGGACAACTTCGCTATTAAGTACTTTATTCAAACTTTGATTAAGTGTTTGAATGACAGCGCTAGGGGTATTTTTCGGAGCCACCAAAATTTGCCAGCCACTGATGACTACAGGAACGCCTTGTTCTGAAAGAGTGGGAATGCTATCTGATGTAGGTATGCGTTTTTCAGAACTCACCCCGAGAATTTTAATTCTTCCGCCGATAGCTTGTGGTAGGGCAACTGATAAGGGCACCATCATCGCATCAACATCTCCAGAAGCTATCGCAGTGATCGCTGGCGCTGCGCCTTGAAAAGGAACATGAGTTAAATCAATTCCTGTTGTTTGTTTAAATTTCTCAAAAGCAATTTGAGATGTGCTGCCAATACCCCAAGAGGAGAAATTTAATTTTCCTGGGCGCACCTTAGCATACTCAATAAATTCTGCAAGAGTATTGACGTTCAGCTTAGGGCTGACTACTAGCGCAAAAGGAAAGCTACCCACTATACCAACTGCAGAAAAATCTTTCAGTGCATCGTAATTCACTTTTTTGTAAACATGAGGATTAATGGCAAGACCTTCTGCGCCCGCTAAAAGAAGGGTATAGCCGTCAGGCTGTGACTTAGCAACAAAGTCAGTACCAATCATCGTATTAGCGCCAGGCTTATTTTCTACGATGATCGATTGGCCAAGTTGCTCAGTTAAGCCTTGTGCAATCGTACGCGCTGAAATATCCACATTACCACCGGCTGTAAATGGAACGATTAATTTAATCGCACGGTCAGGAAATGGAGCAGCATTCACTAAGTGAATGATACTAAATAAAAAGACAGTAAAAAAAATATTTTTAAATAGTTTCATCATGTATTCCTTAGTTATATTTACCTGATAGTAATGATCCAAACCCCTGAATATTGCAGTTGACCCCAGCAGTTCTTAAGGAGTTCCACATGGTTGCTGCAATACTGGAGATAATGGGTTTTCCAAGATTACGTTCTGCATTGTCTATGGCATCAATCGTGGGCATGCCAACGCCACTCACAAATATGGCATCAGCCCCAGAAGCATTTACTTGCTTCATGAGTTGACCTGCTCTTTCGGGGGTCTCATCATAGATATTTTTTACGTCTGGTAAGTTACCAAAGTGAATAATATTAAATCCATACTCTTCCAGTAAATTTTTACAGCGTAGAGTATTTTGCTCGCTATAGGGTGTGCCAAAGGCAATATTGCTCACTCCAATTTTTTTTAATGCGGTCACTACGCTACCAAAAGCAGTAATGAATGGAATTTCAAACTTTTTTTGCAGACGATCAACTAATTTCGCCTCACCATCTTTGCCTAGGGTATAGCTGTTAGCCGTATGAGCCATAGCTACTACCTTGGGCTTAACCAATTTCATTAACTCAAGATTTTCATCGAGATGGTCAATTTGGGATTGATTACGTTCATCTTGTCCCAATAAACTGCCCGTTTCACCAAATGCAACCATTCTGGTGAAATGTACTGAGAACTCTGGGCGCGCCATCTTAATCACTTCACCTTCAGTATTAGGGTTACCAGGAGGAATTAAAAACCCAAGGCGAACAAGTTTCTGCATTGTGCGTGACTCCAATTTATTTTTTTCTACTTTAGGCTGCTTAAAACAATCTGGAGTACTTGCAAAATCAATAATAAGACGAGAGGTGATAAATCAAGGGTACCTAGATTGGGTATTACTCGTCGAATGGGCCTAAGAAGCGGTTCGACTAAAAGAGATATAAGGCATTGGATTTGAGAACCAGCACTGATCCAAGAGAGAATGACGCTTGCGAAAACCAGCCAAATGAGACCCGAAATCGTTAAGTCTAAAAGCTCAATCGAGGTAATAATCAGCGAAGATACAGTCAAAGGTATTAGCCCAGATATCCAAGATAAGATAATTGTTTTGCCTAAAACGAGAACATAGGCAGCAAGAAAGCTAGCGGTATCAAATCGACCTAGGCTAGGAATAACCCGGCGAATTGGCAGAATGATCCAATTGGTGAGAGGGTGCAAGTAAGACCCAATGGATTTAATTTGACCAGCCCCAAGATTAGATCCAAGCCACTGTATATAGCAACGCAAAAGACAGGCACCGGCGACAATGCTTACAAATACTTGAAGTAGTAGGTTTGTAATTTGTATTAACATCTGCCCAGTTTAACCATTTCCTAGGCCGACTGTTCTATCTAGAGCAAATTTATTAAGCGTCTATTTGGCAGACGCTTTTCTCAATACATCGCATCATGATCGCCAACATTGATAAGAACAATTTCATTTTCAGTAGTGAGGGCTCATTGTGCGACTCGACACATAGTTAATACTTTATACCGGACACATACTTTACAGTTTTAGGCATAGGAGGGACCACTCTGTGCCGTGGAATGAAATATTTATTGATCACAAAGGTGGTTTAAGTGCCCCTTAATGGCTATGATGGGTCAACTAAGAAGCCTACTTCTCGGGCTTAAAAGAGCTATCTAAAAATTCTTGTACGCCTGTAAACATAAGCATGCGATTTTTTTCCATGATGATTGAGTGCGTTCCTTCGCTAATCTGCAGCATGATCTTATACGGCGCATTTTCAAGTTTTGTGAAGTACTCGTACAGCATGTAGCTAGGCAGGTCAGCATCCCACTCGGCATGAACTAGCATGACGGGCACGCGAATATCTTTAGGCTCGTAAACAGGCTTGCCAGCCGTCCAGTATTCACGTGAGTCTTGAACTGTTCCATTAGGGGCCCTCAGCTTTTTAGGACTTTGTGTTTTACCCCATGGGTCTGTCTCAAAAGTAGCATCGGCCCATTTTTCAAACCAACCTGGAGGAATTAAATTGGCTTTTGCATTCTCAGGCACGCCAGTAAGCCAACGATTTTTTGCATCAGCGATTGATACCACTCGATAAGCGGGCAATGCCCCCCCTTTATCAGTCAAGGGCGCTCCGCCTTGACGTAACCATTGAGGAGCATACAAAACCAACTTATTTACCTTTTCATTATTTTCGGTTGTGTACTTACCCATAATGGTAGTTCCCCAAGACCAGCCGAGTAAATTCGTCTTATTAATGTTACGTTTTTTTAAGATGTAATTCACTGCACTTGAAACATCCCTGACTGCAACATCGGTCCGGACAATGGGGGGATTTTGTTCAGCGGGCTGTTCCAGTTCAGGGGGGCGAGTTGATTTGCCATAACCCCGTAAGTCAACCAGCCAAACATCGTAACCCTTTGAGGCTATATATTCCATCCAAGAAGTCCCGCCAAGCGATAAATCAAAAGCAGTTTCTGCTGGATAGGTTGATCCATGCACATAAAGCAAGGTTTTTTCAGGGGAGAATTTTTTCATCCCAGTTAGGTGCTTATTGCGCACATAGAGGGAAATTCCTGGGGTATCGCTCGGAACCATGTACTCTGTCATTTCAATCTTGCCAGCCGCAAATACTGGGCTAAGGCCAAAGTAGGTAATTAGCACCAATAATAATTTTGTTGTGATTTTCATTTTGCCCCGATCAGTTTTTATAACTACTTTTTAATTTAGTTAATCTTACTCTTAACTTGTGACGACCCTTTAAGGCCAAAAGAAAATGCCTCGCATTGCCGTGGTACTAAATTGACAGCAGTTCAGGAGGGTCTCTGTTGAATTAGCCATGAATATGATTTAATTGAATTTGATTATGATGAAGTGATATAAATATTAAAGGACCATAGATCAACTCGAAGCCCAAGATCTATATGGGTCTAATGGGAAAAACAGCGGATTAAAAGAATATTGTTCCACCTAAAAGCCTAATTAATTCAATAGCTTACAAGCGTCAAAATAGGGTGTGCAATGAAGTGTGTAATGACTTTTTAGGTCACATTGGTGATGGGTTCGGGATTCGAATTTTTTTAAAAAGGTCAGAAAAACTACCGATAAAACTTGGATTTGGTGCGTCCCTTTGCATCAAATTCCAGTCCAATTAAGGCCTTAATTTTCATCTAATTTTAGCCCAACATCTGTTTAATATGGTCTGCTAGTGAAAAATTACCTCATCACTTAGGTGGATCTGATTTCAATGCAACTGGCGGGTTAGGATTTGATGTAAATTAACATGCTAGCGATGCAGACTTTAATTATGCAGCATCATGACTAATCAAAATTTTAATAGTTAAAATTAGCATAAAGGGTTTTATGAAAATCGTATATCAGTTAGTTCGCTTCCTATGCTTATTATTTGTTTGTACCTCTATCGCTCATTCTCAGACGTATCCGAATAAACCGATCAAGTTAATCGTACCATTTCCACCTGGCGGAACAGCTGATATTCTTGGCAGAATGCTTGGAGATAAGCTTGCTGTGGTTACATCTCAATTAGTGATTATCGAAAATCGTGCTGGCGCAGCTGGCGGGATTGCCGCACAATTAGTAGCAAAGTCTCCACCGGACGGATATACATTATTACTTGGAACCACTGGTACTCAAACCATGAATCCAGCGATTAACTCTAAATTGCCATATGACCCATTAAAAGATTTCGCCAGCGTCAGTAATTTTGCTGCATCACCATTTGTCTTAGTTGTAAATCCAAATGTGCCAGCGCAAAACTTAAAAGAACTCATTGACCTAGCAAATAAAAAACCTTGGTCTTTGCGTTACGCTTCGTTTGGTTCTGGAAGCTCTGCTCATATGACTGGCGAGATGTTCAAGTTACGTGCTGGTGTCGATATCGTCCATGTCCCTTACAAAGGAGCTGCTCCGGCATTGGTTGATGTCATTGGTGGTCACGTTGATATGATGTTTACATTAGCTCCTAGCATAGTCCAGCACTTACGTTCTGGGGCTTTACGAGCAATTGCTGTCGCTGCTCCACAAAGAGACCAGGCAATTGCTTCAGTTCCAACCTTTACTGAAGCGGGCCTTAGTAATTTTTCTTCTGATTCTTGGTATGGAGTATTCGCCCCTGCCGGAACCCCTCAACCTATTGTTGCTAAGTTAAATGCGGATATCCAAAAAATATTGGCCATGCCTGATGTGAAGCAAAAATTAGCCAGTGAAGGTGCGATCCCCGTTGGAAATTCGCCTGAGCAATTTACCGAACAAGTTCGCAAAGAGCTTGAACATTGGACCAAGATCGCCAAAGAGGCAAAAATCAGTGAGTAACTTTATGGCTGCATTCACATGTTGATAAGCATAAAGAATAAATCTCTCTTTCGCGAGCAGGGGGTGATCGATGGCATCTGGTGTGGATCTGATTCTAATCAGACTCTCAATGTACTTAATCCCGCATCGGGAGAAGTGCTTGGCACAATCCCAAATATGGGAACTTCGGAAACCAGGCGGGCAATATTGGCCGCAAAGAACGCATGGCGAGGATGGCGAGAAAAAACCGCCCGTGAGCGCGGGGTCATTTTGCGTCGCTGGTATGACTTAGTACTTGAACATAAAGATGACCTGGCAACCATAATGACTCTAGAGCAAGGGCGTCCGTTGATTGACGCTAAAAATGAGGTCGCCTACGCAGCTAGCTTTATTGATTGGTATGCGGAAGAGGGTAAAAGGATTTATGGGGATGTCATTCCTCAGCCGCAACGGGATTCCAGAACAATTGTTCTAAAGGAACCCATCGGTGTTTGTGGGGCCATTACTCCGTGGAATATGCCGAGCGCAATGGTCTCCAGAAAGGTTGCTACTGTTTTAGCTGCTGGATGTACCGTAGTGTTAAAGCCAGCAGAACAAACACCGTATTCGGCCATTGCGCTTGCTGTGCTTGCACAGCAAGCGGGGGTTCCCAACGGTGTTTTTAATCTAGTCACTGGTGACCCTGAAACCATTGGAATGGAGTTAACCACCAATCGGATCGTTCGTAAAATAACGTTTACGGGCTCGACTGAGGTCGGAAAGATATTGATGCGACAAAGTAGCGACTCCATTAAAAAACTTTCCCTAGAGCTTGGTGGTAATTCACCATTCATAGTCTTTGATGATGCCGATATTAAAAAAGCAGTAAAAGATGCCGTTTCATGTAAGTTTCGTAATTCTGGGCAAACTTGTGTTTGTGCCAATCGTATTTATGTACAAGAATCCGTTCATGACCAATTTGTGGAGTATTTCTTTGAAGCAGTTCAGGCATTAAAAGTAGGTAATGGCTTCGAGGATGGGGTTACTCAAGGGCCGCTGATTGATCAGCATGCAGTCGATAAGATGGAGACCCATGTAAAAGATGCTTTAACTCATGGCGCTCAATTGCTTACCGGGGGTAAACGTCACGCCCTAGGTGCAAATTTCTTTGAACCTACCATCTTATTAAATCTCACCAATAAGATGCGACTGTACTCGGAAGAGACCTTTGGCCCCATAGCGGCCATTGCTAAATTCAGAACTGAGGAAGAGGTCATTGAAATGGCCAACGACACGGACTACGGTCTTGCCGCCTATGTGCATACAACAAATATTGGACGAATGTTTAGAGTGTCAGAGCAATTAGAGGTTGGGGTAGTGGGTATCAATAAGGGGGTATTTGCAACTGAAGTAGCTCCATTTGGAGGCACTAAACAATCTGGGATTGGCACAGAGGGATCCAAGTACGGCATTGAGGAGTATCTCCACCTTAAGCGCCTATCTATTGGCGGGGTGGATGATTAGTTTTGAATAATATTGGCAGGTAATTAGTCCTGGTGGGCCCACCAAAATCACGATACCAACTCTAGGGTTGGTATTTTTTTGAGCGTTACTTTAAGTAACGTTAGTGGGGGGGGTTGGTGGCTTCTAATTTGCTTTCAGTCGTTCAAAATCAACCCATTTAGCTGTAATGACTTGCTGTAGAAGAACTCTCTTTGGTCGTGGGTGTTAATTTCCATCTAAAACTGATCCACCATTTGCATCTAACTTTAATCCAGCCAAGTGATGGAGTTATCTTTGACTAGCGGCCTATATTAAACAGATACTGGACTGAAATTCCATGCAAATTAGGGCGCTAATTGGATCAGTTTTGCATGCAAGGCAACATATTGAGCTTAAGGAAAGCTACTGCAGGCCTAATTTGGCGCCCAAGGCTTCTAAATAGGGCGGTTTTGTAGTAATTGCCCCCATACCACCCCTCCGTCACTTAACAAAGAGGAGAACTAAAAAATTGAGGGCCTTCTATCCCTTATTTTCAAGGGATAGAAAAGCTGGTAGGATGATATCTAAGCTGATTACAACTGAAAAACAAGAGGAAGCTCATGGGATTAGCGATTTATTGCTTCTTTAATCAGTGACTTACTATAATTAGTATTTAGCAGAAATTAGATAGAGCCAAATCATTCAATGAATATTCCAGATCCAATTAAGCTAACCCAAGATTTAATTTGCTTTAATACGATTAATCCTCCGGGGAACGAGGATGAGCTGTGTAATTACTTAACTGAATTATTGAAGTCCGCTCAGTTTGAATGTATGAATGTTGACTTTGCCCCGAGGAGGCGTAGTGTCGTGGCTCGCATTCAAGGAACTCCAGGTAAATCTAATATTTGCTTTACGGGCCATGTGGATGTTGTTCCCTTAGGTGACCGTCAATGGGACTATGATCCCTTTGCGGGTGAAATTCATGATGGTAAGCTCTTTGGACGTGGCTCAAGCGATATGAAAAGTGGAATCGCGGCTTTTGTGGTCGCCGCTATGCGTACTGCCGAACTATCCAAAAACGGTAATGGAGTCAGTTTAATCATTACTGCAGGCGAAGAGACGGGCTGTGAAGGCGCTTTTTATATAGCTGCTCAGAAGCAGGTAATTGATTTTATTGGCAATGTGGGTTGCTTCATTGTTGCCGAGCCTACTGCGAATGAGCCCATCATTGGCCATAAAGGAGCCTTTTGGTTACGAGCAAAAGCAGAAGGGATTACAGCTCATGGCTCTATGCCAGAACGAGGAGATAACGCATTCTTTAAAATCGCTAAGGGTGCGCTCCTGATGGAAAAATTTCAGTTCGATACCCCACCTCATGACCTAATGGGACAAGGGACAATGAATGTTGGAACTGCCAAGGCCGGTCTGAATATCAACTCGGTACCCGATGCAGCAGAAATGACTTTAGATATTCGCACAGTACCTGGACAAAGTCACAAACACATCTATGGCTGCTTATGCAAAGTGCTTGGGCCCAATATAAAATTAGAGACCATCATGGATGTCGAAGGCATATATACCCCGCCAGATCACCCTTGGATTAAAACCGTATTTGCTCAATGCCAAGAAATCAATGGGTTAAAAGCAAGTCCTAAATCAGTTTCTTACTTTTCAGATGCATCAGCCTTGAAGGGGCTCATTGGTGACCCTCCAACGGTAGTCTTGGGGCCAGGGCAACCAGAAATGGCACATCAAACCAACGAGTTTTGCTATAGCGAAAAAATAAACCAATGCACTATTCTATTTGAGCGGCTCATCATAGATTGGCATAATCATTAAAAATATCGAGGTAAGTACAACATGAAAATTGAGACAACACAATTTAAAGAATCAAGCCCATCTGCCAATACTATCAATATGGATGCCTATTGGATGCCATATACTCCGAATCGTTACTTTAAGAGTAAACCCAAGATTATGGTGGCCGCGAAAGGGGTTTACTATACCGATGACAATGGTCGTCAATTATTTGACGGTGCCTCTGGCCTTTGGACTTCACCTCTAGGGCATGGCGATCCACGTATTATCGAAGCCATCCAAAAGCAGTACCAAAAAATGGATTACGTTCCTGCATTTCAAATGGCTGGCCCAGAAACATTTCGCCTGGCTGAAAGAATTACTCAGTACGCGCCTCCAGGCTTAAATAAAGTATTTTTTGTGAACTCTGGTTCTGAGGCTGTTGACACCTCACTCAAAATTGCTCTTTCATATCATCGTGCCAAGGGCGATGCTAGTCGCATTCGCTTTATAGGACGTGAACGCGCATATCATGGCGGCTGTGTTGGTGGCATCTCTGTTGGCGGTATTCCTACTAATCGAAAATCGTTTGGCGCAATGATGGTTCCTGGAGTTGATCATCTTCCTCATACTCTGAATCTTTCTCAAATGGCGTTTTCAAGAGGGATGCCTACGTGGGGTGCGCACTTAGCTGATGATTTGGAGCGCATCGTGATGCTTCATGATGCTAGTAATATTGCTGCTGTGATCTTGGAGCCTGTTCAAGGCTCTACCGGCGTGATCGTTCCACCTGTCGGCTACTTACAAAAAATTCGTGAAATCTGTGACAAACACGGCATTCTTTTGATTTTTGATGAAGTCATTACTGGCTTTGGGCGCCTAGCCGCTAATTTTGGAGCCGACCGTTTTGGTGTGAAACCTGACATAATCACCTTTGCCAAAGCCATTACTAATGGCGTTATTCCCATGGGTGGTGTTATCGTGCGTGAAGATATTTATGAAGCTATCGTCAATGCTGGAGGTCAAGAGCAATTGGTTGAGTTTTTCCATGGGTTCACTTACTCTGGTCATCCTATTGCCACTGCTGCTGCGCATGCGGCACTCGATATTTTTGAGTCTGATGGCATTATCGAAAAAACTAAAGTATTAGATACGGTATTAGAGCAGGGAGCCCACTCTTTGAAGGGCATACCTGGAGTACTAGATATTCGTAACTGTGGGGTTTCTGCTGGATTTGATCTAGAGCCCATTGCAGGTAACCCAGGTTTACGGGGTATGCAAGTCTTAGAGAGTTGTATTGAGAATGGAATTTTAGTACGTATCACTGGAGATACTGTTGCACTTGCCCCACCTTTTGTTGCTAAGCCAACTGAAGTGGAGTCTTTTATTGAAACCTTTGGTAAGGTTTTAAAGAAAGCCTTTTAGTTTTGACGAGCGCAAGTCTATTACGTGATCTTCGAGTCCGTGGTGATAGGTTATGTCAATCACTGCTTGAGCTCGCACAAATTGGAGGCACCCTAAAGGGAGGTGTTTGCCGACTTGCCCTCACTGACCTAGATAAACAAGGTCGTCTGTGGGTTGTAGAAAAAGCGCGCCGCTTAGGTCTTGAGATCACTATTGATCAAATCGGCAATACCTTTATGCGTCGCTTAGGGAAAAATTTGCAGCTTGCCCCAATCATGACTGGCAGCCACATCGATACACAACCTACTGGTGGTAAATACGATGGTAATTATGGTGTACTCGCTGGTTTAGAAGTGATTGAAACACTTAATGAACATGGAATTCAAACCCAAGCTCCTATTGAAGTAGTTTTTTGGACGAATGAAGAAGGTTCGCGCTTCACTCCAGTGATGATGGGCTCAGGTGTTTTCGCTGGAGAGGTGAGCCTAGATCATGCTTATGGAGCATCAGATATTGAGGGAAAAAAAGTCAAAGATGAATTGCAACGCATTGGTTTTCTGGGAGAGCAAATACCGGGCGAACATCCTTGTGGCGCATACTTTGAGGTACACATTGAACAAGGCCCAGTTCTTGAAAACAAAGAAAAGGTAATTGGTGTGGTACCCGCAGTCATGGGCTTACGTTGGTTTGATTGCATAGTGCATGGCTTTGAAGCACATGCGGGCCCAACACCAATGGATATTAGAGTTGACGCTCTACAAAATGCGATAAATATTATGCAAAAGGTGGTGGGCATTGCCAATGAATTTAAGCCGCATGGTAGAGGTACTGTTGGCATGGTTCAAGTATTTCCAAACAGTAGAAATGTAATCCCAGGACAAGTTCAATTTTCAATTGATATACGGCATCCTGACTCTGCAATACTTGAAAAGATGACATCTCTGCTTAGAAAATATATTTTGCAAATATCTTCTGAAAAATCGATTGTGATTGATTTAAAAGAAGTATCGTACTTTCCACCATGCAATTTTGATAGCGATTGTGTTGATACTATAAGGCGGGCAGCCATTGAGTTAGGCTATTCTCAGATGGATGTGGTATCTGGTGCTGGCCATGATGCAATTTACATGAATCGTTTAGCTCCGACAGGAATGATTTTTATACCCTGTAAAGATGGTGTTAGCCATAATGAGATTGAAGATGCAAAAGCAGAACATATCGAGGCTGGAGCCAATGTTCTACTTCACTCTATGCTTGCATTTGCCAAGCCAGTTAATCACTAATTTATACGGCAAGACTGATGCAAGAGAAAAAAAGCTTAGGTAAATGGGTCATTGCGCGCTTTCAGCATGAAACCAACACATTCTCTCCCATCCCCACGCCACTAGAGGCATTTAATCCACTCTGGAATGAGCATGCTTTTAAAAATCAAGAGAGCGCAAGAACAGCAATGGGCGCTTTTATTGAGATTGCGAAAAAAGAGCAAGTAAAAATTGTGACACCTGTCTGCGCCTTTTCAAATCCCAGCGGAACAGTTGACGGGAAAGCGTATGAATCTATTTGTAATAGCATTTTGGAGACTGTTGAACAAGGTTGCGATGCCGTTTTACTAGATCTACATGGGGCTATGGTTTCAGAGTTCTCAGTTGACGGTGAAGGAGATTTACTGAAAAAAATTAAAACAATTGCTCCAAATGTCCCCATTGCAGTAGCACTCGATCTCCATGCTAATGTCACTCCTGCGATGGTTATAAATAGTGACCTGATAGTAAGTTTTAAAACTTATCCTCATGTTGATATGTATGAGACAGGCTTGCATGTTGGCCAACTCTTACGAGATTTACTCAAAGAGAAAATAAAGCCCTCAATGGCATATCGTCAAATCCCTTTACTATCTCATACTCTCAGAAGCAATACTAATGAAGGCGCTATGCAAGAAGTAGTGCAAGCGGCTATCGAAATGGAAAAAAAGCCGGGTATTTTAGGAATCTCGATCTTGGCTGGCTTTAGCCTAGCGGACTTTCATGATGCCGGTATGTCAGTGATTGTGATTGCAGATCAAAACTATCCTGCTTCTGCCAAACTCGGAAACGAGATTGCCGATGAGTTACAAGAGATGATTCTGTCTCAAGCAGATGGGTTTATTTATAAAAGTATTCCCATTGCACAGGCACTTAATAAGGCGCGTGAACTGACGCTATCAGCAGCATCGGAACCTGTTTTATTGTTAGATCACAGTGATAATGTCATGTCTGGTGGACCATGTGATACAACTGATATTTTGGAGGCTGCCCTCCAAGCTGGACTGAGTAATATTGCAGCTGGGCCCATCGCCGATCCAGATCTCGTTCAACAATTGATTCTGCTTGGGCCAAACAAGTCAGTAGAGATTGAGCTTGGAAATAAATCAGGCTGGACTTATCGTGGTGTCCGTAAACATCCCTTAAAGCTTAAGGGCGTTGTTAAAGCTATTAGCGATGGCAAGATTAAAGTCACTGGCCCAATATTTACGGGTTCGATCTTGAACATGGGGTCCAGCGTTCTGTTTGAAACGGCCCATGCTCAAATTGTCATTAGCTCGGAAAGAGTAGAGCCTTATGATATTGCCGTCATGACTAGTCTAGGTATTAAAATAGAATCCAAAACCTATATACTACTTAAATCGAGAATGTATTGCCGCCCTGTTTTTTTTCCATTAAGTAAAGGCTTTGTTGAGTGCGACTCCGATCAGGGCGGGCCTACAAGTTCAAACTACGATTGGTTTGACATTAAGCATATTAGGCGTCCGATATATCCCTTAGATAAATTAAGCTAGCCTTGTCATATTGAATATGCTCTCTATCTTTAGCTTCAACGAATTTATTGCATTAATCTTTTTTTGTGCAATCATGACATTCTCCCCTGGTCCTAATACGATGCTCACGACAGCAATTGCAACGAATGAAGGATTCCGCCGCACGATTCCTTTTGCTTTAGCTGTGCCAATAGGGTGGCTTGTTATTATGCTTGCTAGTGTCTTTGGTATTGGCGCTTTAGTTACTGAAATACCAAGTATTCGTCTTGGTATCAAAATACTGGGTTGCACCTATTTAATCTGGTTAGCTCTAAAGCTTTGCAAAAGCAAACTACTTCATGAGGTTAATCCCGCCCGACTGAATATGGGTTTTGCCAGAGGTGTCGCGATTCAATTGCTTAATATTAAAGTCTGGTTATTGGCTATTACAATCATGGGTTCTTGGATTATTTATGCGGAAGGCCAACCAAGCCCAAACCCAGATGAACGATTGATGATGGCTTGTGCAGTAGTAATGTTCTTTGCGTTTATAAGCAATATGACTTATGCCCTCGCTGGAGCTCTATTTAAGACTTGGCTGTCCACAGGTAAACGTCTTGTGATATTTAACTACATATTAGCTGCATTATTAATTGCAACTGCTATTTGGACATTAAGTATTTAACTTAAAGTGGCAGGCAACAAAATGCCCACTTGATAGCTCCTCTAACAAGGGAGCTTCTACTTTGCAGCGTTCTTGAGCATAAATACAACGGGTATGAAAATGACAACCACTTGGACGATTAATTGGACTTGGTACATCATCTCTTAGTACAATTTGCTTGCGCTGATGTTTAGGGTCGGGAATAGGTATTGCTGAAAGTAAGGCCTCTGTATAGGGATGAGATGGGCGATTGAAGAGCTCTGCTGTTTCTGCTAATTCAACAATACGCCCTAAATACATCACTGCAATGCGATGGCTAATATACTTGACCACTGCTAAATCATGTGCAATAAATAAGTAGGACACAGCAAATTCTTGCTGTAAATCACCTAAGAGATTGATCACCTGAGCCTGCACTGAGACATCTAGTGCAGAAACTGGCTCATCACACATAATGAGCTTAGGCTTTACTGAGAGCGCTCTTGCTATACCCAAGCGTTGCCGCTGTCCACCTGAAAACTCATGGGGGTAACGTAACATTTGGTCGGGGCGCAAACCAACTAGGGCAAAAAGTTCACGCACTCTCTCACGTCCTTCAACTTGAGATAGTGGCTCAAAATTTCTTAAGGGCTCGGCAACTATATCGGCTGCTCGCATACGAGGATTTAAAGAAGAGTAGGGATCCTGAAAAACTGCCTGAATTTCTTTTCTATAGGGTCGAATTTGGGCCCTGGTTAGCTGATCAATTCTTTCGCCTCGCCAATAAATTTCCCCAGCACTCGGATCTATTAATCGAAGAATTGTGCGACCAACAGTAGACTTCCCGCAGCCACTTTCTCCAACTAGTCCAAGTGTTTCACCTTCATATATAGAAAAGCTGACTCCATCAACCGCATGAACATAGCCAGTAATGCGACTCAAAATTCCCTTATGGATAGGATAGTGCTTACATAAATTTTTAAGCTCTAAGAGCTTATTTTTGCTCTTATTCATACGCTGGTCTTAACAAAACTGGATTCCAGCAAGCCACCCAATGTGCATTCTCATAATCTTTGAGCGGGGGCGATTCTAGAGAGCATCGTTCAGTAGCTGCTGAGCAACGTGGTGCAAATGCGCAACCAATGATTTCATTTCGCATTGACGGTACCATACCCGGAATTTCAACTAAGCGTTTGGAAGCAGAATCGTCAAGGCGGGGCATAGAATTTAAAAGACCTAGGGTGTATGGGTGCATCGGCTTTTCAAATAAATCATTTACGCTGGCTTCTTCTACCTTACGTCCGGCATACATCACTACCACACGCTGTGCCATTTCAGCAACAACACCCAAGTCATGAGTAATTAAAATAATAGCTGCTCGGGTTTTGTCTCTGAGTTCACGCATGAGATTTAAGATTTGTGCCTGAATAGTGACATCTAAAGCCGTGGTGGGCTCATCGGCAATCAAAATTTCAGGATCACAAGCTAAAGCCATAGCGATCATGATGCGCTGGCGCATGCCACCAGAAAGTTGATGAGGATATTCATTCATCCGGCTTTCTGGCTCAGGAATATTAACCATCTTTAGCAGTTCGAGGATTCGAATACGCGTCTCTTCCATGCTGCAATGGCGATGCAACTCTAAAACCTCTCCTATTTGCCTGCCAACAGTGAGCACTGGATTTAAAGAGGTCATCGGCTCTTGGAAAATCATAGAGATCTTGTCACCGCGAATATCGCGCATCTCTTCATCAGAGAAGTCTAATAGATCTTTGCCATGAAATCGAATCGATCCAGAAATAATTTTTCCTGGTGGTGAAGCAATTAAACGCAGAATTGATAAAGAGGTAACACTTTTACCGCATCCTGATTCACCTACAATTGCCAAAGTTTCTCCTTCAGATACAGAAAAAGATACGCCGTCAACAGAACGCACAACACCATCACGCGTGTAAAAATAGGTACGTAAATCTTCAACCTCTAAAATAGGTTTTCCAGTAGTTTGACTCATCGCTTACATTCTCCTGGATAAACGAGGGTCTAAAGCATCACGTAAGCCATCACCTAAATAGTTCACGGCCAAGACAGTTGCCGATAAAAAAATAGCAGGGAAAAAAATCAGATAGCCAGCAATCTGAAAGAGGCTTCGTGACTCGGCCATGATATTTCCCCAGCTAGGAATATTGGGTGGTGTTCCGGCACCAATAAAAGATAGTATTGCCTCAGTAATCATTGCAGATGCACAAATATAAGTCGCCTGAACCAGTAAAGGTGCTGCAATATTCGGCAAAATATGCCGTAATAAAGTTTTCAACAAGGGCGTACCCGCTGCAGCCGCCGCCTCAACATAGGGCTGTTCACGCAAGCTTAAGACCAGACTGCGTACTAAACGTACAACCCTAGGTATCTCTGCTAAGGTAATGGCGATAATCACATTCTCCATGCTTGCTTTGGTTAGCGCCATTAAGGCAATCGCCAATAAAATTGATGGAATTGACATCAAGCCATCCATAATGCGCATGACTATGGGGTCTAGCCACCTTATAAAGCCCGTAACTAAACCTATAGCCGTCCCAATGAAGGTACTTAGTAATGCCACTGCGATACCCACGGTCAGAGAAACACGCGTTCCATACATTACTCGGCTGTAAACATCTCGCCCTAGGGCATCTGTGCCAAACCAATCTTGCCAACTTGGTGGTTTCAAGCGATTCAAAGGTGTTACTGCCTGAGGATCGACTGTAGCCAAATAGGGTGCAAATATTGCAATAAACCCCATGAAGAATAAAGTAGCAGCCCCAATGACAGCAAAGGGGTAGCGTTGATATAAGGCTGGTAATTGTGCTTTAAAAAAATGACTAAGTTTGAAGAGTTGTCCTGACCAATCAACATGTTTCACACTTGAGTTATTGATCATGGCATTTAATAACGTATACGTGGATCAAAAAAGATATAAGATAGATCGATTAACAGATTGACGATCACATAGGTGGCTGAAAAGATTAAAATGACTCCCTGAATAATGGGATAGTCACGACGCAAAATTGCATCAACAGTCAGTCTACCAATTCCGGGGATGGCAAAAACCGTTTCAGTTACCACAGCACCAGAGATCAACAAACCAATACCAATACCAATGATCGTAATAATAGGAACAGCCGCATTCTTAAGCGCGTGATGAATCATGATGTCTCGCTCTTTTAAGCCCTTTGCTTGAGCTGTACGAATATAGTCTTGTGACAAAACATCCAAAACGCTGGCACGAGTAATACGGGCAATCAGAGCTGCATAAACTGTTCCCAAAGCCAAGCTAGGCAAAATTAAATGGCGGAACCAAGGCCAAATACCCTCACTGATCGGTCGATAACCTTGTACTGGCAACCACTGTAATTGCAATGAAAAAAGTAGGATCAATAGATAAGCAAGAACAAAGACTGGTAAAGAAAATCCAAGTACCGAAAATCCCATGATGGCATGGTCTAATTTGCTCTCTGCACGGGCTGCTGCGATAGCACCCAAAGGCACAGAAGTCACAATAGCCACAATTAGGGTGCAAATGGTTAAGGATAAAGTGGGCTCTACCCTCTGAGAAATTAACTTAGATACGGGCAGATTATTAAAAATAGAGGTGCCGAGATCGCCATGAAAAAGCGCCCAAACCCAATTTCCAAAGCGCACTAAAAAAGGCTGATCTAAACCTAAGGATTGGCGAATTCGTGCGATATCGTCAGCACTGGCAACATCTCCTGCAATCACTGCCGCAGGATCGCCAGGAGTGAGATAGAGCAGTGAAAAAACAAAGAACGCAACGACAGCCATTACGACTATCGTTGCGCCCAAACGCCTTACTATGTATGAAAGCAAAAAATAACTCCTAAACTCTTAAACAAAAAGGAAATTATTTTTTCTCCACATTCCAAAGAAATGCCATTGGCGCCACAATGATTCCAGAAAGATTCGTTCTATAGGCTGTTGGCAAGATAAATTGCGCAGTAGGCACATATGGCAAGAATTCAAATGCACGGCCCTGCACCGCTTCTGCTGCTTTTTTAGCTGCAGCAGCATTAGGGGCCTCAAAATACGCTTCACGCAATGTCTCTATCTTTGGATCAGATGGCCAACCAAACCAGGCTTTGTCACCATTACCACGAATGGCAAAGTTTACGCCTGGATTAAGAAGGTCAGGACCAACAAGCCATGTGTGGAAAATTGACCAACCACCCTTATCAACAGGTTCTTTAGAGGTACGGCGCGTAATCAAGCTACCCCAATCACCTGCTTGCAACTCTACATTCAAACCTAATTTACGCAAAAGCTCTGTAGTCAAAAGAGATTGAGACTGCACAATAGGTTGGTCAGCTGCGGAAATGATGACGATCTTCTCACCTTTGTAACCAGATTCTTTAATCAGCGCTTTAGCTGCTTCAAAGTCACGCTTACCGGTCAACAAAGTTGAGCCAACACTACTAGCTAATGGTGTGCCACAAGTGAAGAACGAAGCGCAAGGTTTGCCATTTTGTGGGTTACCAGCAATACCTAAAACATAGTCAGGCTGGTTTAGTACCATTGCAACAGCACGGCGCATTTTTTCATTATTAAATGGTGGGTGTAGAAAATTAAAACGAATCATACCCATAGAACCCAGTGGATCAATGTTATCTATCTTGACACTACTGTTTTTAGCAAGCAATGGAATTAAATCTGGTGGCATTTGCTCCCACCAATCAGCCTCACCATTACTAAGCGCATTTGCTGCTGTTGCTGAATCAGGTATGTAGAGCCACTCAACACGATCAACTTTTGCTACCTTACCGCCAGAGGCCCAAGAAGGCGCTTCCTTGCGTGGAACATATTCCTTATTCTTTACATACACTACCTTACTGCCAGGAACCCACTCATCCTTAACCATTTTGAAGGGGCCAGAACCCGTAGGATCAGTAATGTTAGTAAATGCATCAGTCTTTGCAATACGCTCAGGCATGATGAAGGGCACATTTGAGGAAGGCTTTCCTAATGCATCTAGTACAAATGCAAAAGGCTTTTTGAGCTTGAGGACGAATATTTTGTCATTAGTAGCACTCCAAGACTCGGTAGACTCAGCCAACTTTTGACCAAGGCCATCTCGCTTTGACCAGCGATCAAGCGATGCGATCACGTCAGCAGACTTTACTGGTGTTCCATCATGAAACATTAATCCGTCACGTAATGTAAAGGTATAGGTTTTTTTATCAGGACTAACAGTGAACTTATCAACCATCTGAGGCTTAATTTCAAACTTGCTATCCATAGCAAACAAGGTGTCATACACCATATAGCCATGATTACGAGTGATATACGCAGTAGTAGCGATGGGATCTAAGATCTTAAGATCCGCTTGAGCAATAAATTTTAATGTCTTTTGCTGCTGAGCCTGCGCTGGAATAGCAGTAAGGATTGCGCTAAGTATTGCGACAGGAACAATTGCCAAAAATATTGAACGTTTTAAAGTATTAATCATAGTGTCTCCGTAATAAAATGAATTAAAAACCAAGCTGATGAGTTGGTGAACTGCATACCTTAACTTTATAATAGAGCTATACCAGCAGATATCTCATCAGCTTCAACGTGGTGCATCTAAGTAAGTTTTTACCATAAATATAAGATTGTGTTCTTGAAATTGTCTGCCCACCAACTGAATACCTGCCAAGCTAGGTGCCGTCAAGCCCGCGCCATCTTTTGCTGAGAGAAGAGGCATTCCTAGGATAGGCAATCCTGAGGCTCCCATTGGAAGACTGAGCTTTCGTAAGGGCTTGGCGGCCTCGGGAAGCTTGGTTGCCTCTATGGGTCCACAGGGTGTTAAGGGCAGTGCAAGGAGATCTACCATATTATATAAACTCGCCATAGCTTGACGAAATTGGCCTAATTTCTCGTAAGCCCTTGTAAGCGCTTGAGAGTCAAGTGTTGCCGAAGTCCGCAGTTCATTGACCACCGGCTTTCCCAATTGGTCAGCAAATAGCTCTACTTCCCCACAAATCGCTTTAAAGTCTTTGAAAAACTCCATTTGTAAGATAGTGAGAGCAGATTCTGTCGCAACGGAAAAATCAGGCCAAAACTGCTCAAGGAATTTAACTGCGGGGTTAGCCTGTGCATTTTGCATAAATTGGAAAAAGGTTTTGCGAACAGTAACATCAACGTCATCCAAAAGACGAGGGTCCCATCCTATTTTGATAGTCGCTACATTGTTACCAAGTTGTGTCGGGGTCGATTTAGGGGTAAATGAAGTGCCTAAGAAATACTCACAGTCTTCCAAAGTATTCACTAAGGGGCCAACAACATCCAAAGATCTAGATCGCGGTACTATGCCATCTAAAGAAAATGATCCGCTTGACGGCCTGAGACCAATTATTCCGCACCAAGCAGCTGGAATTCGTATAGACCCCCCAGTATCGGACCCTAGGGCCATTGGTACTATACCCATGGCCACGGCTCTAGCGCTTCCGCTAGATGAACCACCTGAGAGGCAACCATTTAAATGTGGATTGGGAACATTTCCAAAGTGGATATTTTCACCCGTTAATCCAACCGCCCATTCATTCCTATTGGTTTTACCAATAGGAATTGCACCTCGCTCAATCAGTCCCTGCAAGACCGAAGCAGTTTTTCTAGCCTTCTTAGAATATACTTTCGGGCTACCAGTGGTAGTGACTAAATCAAGCCAATCAATATTGTCTTTGACTGCAAAAGGAATCCCACAGAGGTCCCCACATTCTTCGCCCCTTTTGATTTTTGCATCAACAAGCTCAGCCAATTCCAGCGCACCTTCTACATCAAGACGAATAAAAGTTGGTGAAATATCAGAATCTAAGGTTTCCCGCTACGCTAAACTTAAAGCAAGTTCAACTTGCGAGCGAGCTGATCGAGAGCCGCTTTTTACTTCAAGCGAGATAGCTTTTAAGGAGGGCCAGTGGTGATAAGGCTGCATGATTAATCCCATTATTCTTTAGTGCTTATGTAAGCAAAGAGCTTACGTTACTGAAAATAATAGCAAGCTAGCGACCATGCTACACATTTTTTCTAGCTCTCACTTTTGACCAGATTAAAGGTCACTAGTGCCACCATAAATGTAAAATCCACCGATTTTGCTGTAATGATTTACTATAGAAGGAAAGGGCTACCTTTGGTTTTATTATTACATTACCAGTAACTTAAGATTGGTAATCAGAGAGGTGATCAATATGGGTAAACAATATTTGGGTTTGATTGCGGCGACTAAGCAGATTGGCGAACACCAGCTTGATCCAAAGACTCTGTTAAATACATCCTTTGAATTAGCTAATCAATTAGAGCCAAACTTAAAAGCCTTTGTTTCTAGAAACACCTTGGAGGTATTACAAAAAGCAATTCAGCCAGGACCTTTGTCAGGCATTCCGATTGGCATTAAAGACATCATTAATACCTATGATTTGCCAACCACTAATGGTTCACCGATTTATGCCAATCATCGCCCTAAGCACGATGCAACGATTGTGGCAAAAATCCGCGCACTTGGAGGAATTATTTTTGGTAAAACCGTTACTACTCAGTTTGCTTGGAAAACGCCAGGCCCGACAGTCAACCCTTGGAATGGGGCGCATACCCCAGGGGGATCTTCCAGTGGTTCAGCTGCCGCAGTTGCGGCCGGCATTGTGCCGTTGGCCTTGGGTAGTCAGACAGTGGGTTCGATTGTGAGACCTGCAGCATTTTGTGGAGTAGTGGGTTTTAAACCTAGCTTCGGTGCTACCTCGAAAGAGGGTGTTCATCCGCTGTCCTTTTCCCTAGATCACATAGGATTTTTTACCCGTTCAGTCGACGATGTGGCCTTTGCATTTCAATTACTCAAAAATGAAAGCACTAAGGAGGAAGGGCTGATCATTCCTGATTTGCAGCTAGACAGTAATCATCTTATTGCCTCATTGCCAGCCCCCAGAATCGCTTTTATCAAAACTCCATTTGATGGCTTAATGAGCCAAGAGCAACAGGAGACCATTCAATTTGTAATTGGAAAGTTAAAGCAAGCCGGTGCCAGCGTGCAAACCCTGGAATTACCAGCACAATATTGGAATGCATTAAGCTCCATGCAACTCATTATTGAGTTTGAAGTAGCACAAATCCATCAGCAACACATGAAAACCGTAAAAGACCTGCTGTGCCCCAATATTCAAGAGCTCGCAACAAAAGGGCGGCAACATTCGCCGGCGCAGTATGAATCTGCTTTAGCCTTGCAGATAACATTACGCCAATCCATTGGTGAGATATTTAAGAGCTTTGACGCTTTGTTATGCGCGCCTGCAACGGGTGAAGCACCCAAAGACTTAGGTTGGACTGGTGACCCATCTTTTTGTGCCCTTGGAAGTTTTTTAGGAGTGCCCGCAATTAATCTTCCAGTAAGGAAATCAGCAAATGGCTTACCCTTAGGAATTCAGCTAATGGGTAATTACCAACATGATGAAACTTTATTGAAAGCCGCAAAGTTTACTGAACAATCTATCTGCGAATAAACTAACCTTTCTGAAGAAGAGAGTTGGTTGGGCTTATAACCTGTTTGAGAGCGCAGGCCATCTGCCTTCATCAGCCGATAGACCCGCTGCTCACCACAAGCAACCCCCAGATCTTGCAGATCATCATGGATCTTGCGATAACCATAGATGGTGCCACTCGCAATCCAGGCCTCCTTAATCTGGCTCACAATCCCTAAGTTCTCACGTGCCCTAGCTGAAGTGGGTTCTTTAAGCCAAGCGTAATAGCCACTGTGGTGTACACGCAAAACTCGACACATTGTGCGAATGGCATGCTCAAACCGGTGGGCTTGAATAAACGCGTACCTCAACCGGACTCCTTGGCAAGACCGTGCAGGTCTTCCCCGACAATCTTAGGCTACTTCATTAGCCTGATTGGCGTGAAAGTAATCGGCGGCCTTTTTTAGGATGTCGCGTTCTTCAGTGACCCGCCTGAGCTCCGCCTCCAATCTTTTTAGCTTGGCCGCTTGATCATCACCTGCTAAACGCTGCTCTGCAGGTACCCCATATTTATTAATCCAGGCATACAAGCTATGGGTTGATACCCCTAAACGCTTAGCAATATCAGCTACCCCAAAACCCCGCTCAGCCACCTGTTTAACTGCTTCTAATTTGAACTCTTCAGTAAATCGCTTGCCTTTACTCATAACACCTCCTCATAACCTAAATATTAGGCTAGAAAGTGTCTACTAAAGCGGTAGCGATTCAGGCATCACTCAAAGTATGTCTAGAAAAGGCAATTGCCTAGATAACGCCGTGGGGGTCAGTTCACTAGGGTTGGTATTTTTTTGAGCGTTACTTTAAGTAATGCTGGGGGGGGTCGGTCTACTAAGCGCAATGTCAACGCTCATTGGTTTTTTACTCTTAGTGCATTAGTATCAAAAAACGTGCCTAGGGTTTACCACTAATTTTTATCTTTGGTTGCTAAAGTAGTTTGAAAGAGTTAATCTAATAAAAGTCGTGCAAAGAGGTATGAAGATGAAAATTCAAAAATTAGATCGCCGTCAATTTATTTTTGGCACAACTACTTTAGTAGTGGGCTCTGGGTTGGCTAGCTTTGGTATTGGGTCGCATGCCTTTATGAAAGTCCCCACCATTGACTCTTTAGATATTAAAGTCTTAGTAGATAGCAGCTATGATTCGCCAAGACCTGGCACAAATCAGTGGGTCAAGATCAAGCGCACCCCGTTTATCTCTACTAAAGATTATCGGAAGGCTTTGCATAATGAGTGGGGCTTGGCTTTAGCACTAGAGTCCCGCATTGGGCAAGACAAAAAGAGCATCCTACTAGATTACGGCTATACCCCGGCGGCTCTGATGGGCAATATGGAAATCATGGATGTGAAGCCTGAGCGACAAGACGCGATGATTTTGAGTCATGGTCACTTTGATCACTTTGGCGGCTTGATTGCGTTTTTAAAAGTCAATCGTAGTAAGTTGCCAGCAGATCTTACCTTGTATGTCGGTGGCGAAGATAATTTTTGTAATCGTAAAACAGCCAGTGGCTCGCCAGGGCATTTTGCGGACTGGGGCGTGCTAGATCGGCGTGAGTTAGATGCCTTAAAAGTCAAGATTGTGTATTGCGAAAAACCTACGATTATTCAGGGGCACGCCTTTACTACAGGAGTCATTAATCGCGGTAGCTTTGAAAAAGTTCTCCCAAATACTCTAGTTGAGTTTAGTAAAAAGAACGGTATCGGTTGTGATATGCCTGAACTCAATGCCAAGGCAGAGGGTAAGTTCGTTAAAGATGATCATATCCATGAACACGGCACGGCATTTAATTTAAAAGACCGCGGCTTGATAGTGATCTCTTCATGTGGTCATGCGGGGATTGTTAATACCGTACAACAAGCCATTAATGTCTCTGGTGTGAATAAAGTTCATGCGATATTAGGCGGCTTTCATTTATTCCCCGCGCCAAACGATTACCTAATCAGCACGGTTGAGGCTTTAAAACAATTTAATCCAGATGTGGTGATTCCTCTGCATTGCTCTGGGCCTGCCTTTGTCACAACCATGCGCAGCATCTTAAGTGATCGCCTAGTGACATCGACTACCGGAACTGAATTTCAATTTGGTAGTTAATGCAGCCGCATTGGTCAGCTAGCCTTGCGCTAACTGGATTATTGATACTGGGGGCCACCCAATGCCATGCGCAAACTGTTCAATCTAGAGCAGAATCTGTGCGTCTGATGAATGAATTGATGTCTGGGAAAGGTCAGGTAGGCGGGCCTTTTACTTTGTTTGACCAAACTGGTAAAAAACGCAGCCTAGCAGAATTTAAAGGCAAGGTAGTTCTCATTTATTTTGGCTATATGTTTTGCCCAGATATTTGCCCAATTGATTTGAGTAATCTAGCGGGCTTATTAAAGCGCTTGGGTAAAGATAGCGCCCAAGTGCAAACCATTTTTATTACCTTAGACCCAGCGAGAGATACCCCAGAATTAATGGGCAAGTATGTCCAGCATTTTGATAAACGGATTTTGGGTTTGCGAGGTACTGAGCAACAAACCAAGCAGGTGGCCACACAATATAAAACCTTTTATGAAAAGGTTAGTCTAAATGGTAATCAGTATGTCATTGATCACACGGCTTTTATCTATATTTTGAACCGCGCTGGTAAATATCTGGCTTTTTTCCCGCCTGGCACTTCGCCAGAGCGAATGGAGGTAATGGTTAGAGAAGCCTTAGCGCATGATGAGTAAACTGTCAATTCGCATCTAATCTTGATCCGCCATTTGTGTCTAACTTTAATCCACCCAAGTGATCAGGTTATCTTTGACTGGCAGCCTATATTGAACAGATACTGGACTGAAATTTCATGCAAATTAGGGCGCTAATTGGATCAGTTTTGCGTGCAAGGCAACATGTTCTATCTAAATCGAGAGGAGAAGGTATCGGCTCTAAGTTAATTGACTATGCGATTAGCGAAGCCAAAAAAGAGGGCTGTAAACGAATTACCTTATTAACTGATATTGAAAATACTAAAGCCCAGTCTTTCTATCAAAAGAAAGGTTTTATGAAGTCTAAGATGACGCCGTATAGGATTTATGAAGTCTAAGATGACGCCGTATAGGATTTTGCTGGATTAGACATCCTAGACCCTGGTTCAAGTACAGGTCGGGGAGCCAAATTCAGAAAGGCTTACAGGTTAATTGGCTTGTTGTAAGCCTTTTTTGTTTTCTATGAATCAAGAGAAGGCAAATAAAAAAGCTGATGGAATTATTAGCAATACATATAGTACCTTGATGACTCTGGGAATAAATGGTTACTATGTCTTTTGTACTGATCCTGAAACTTAGGCATATTTAAAAGATAGATTCAGAGCTAGGAATTAAATCTCGTTATATTTCTTTGCACTACCTTTAGCTTTATCAACTGGATATTTGAGATTATTAGCTTCAATCTTGGCAGAAATAATTTCAGCAACGTTTAATCCACATTCATTAGCAAGAAGAAAAGCATAGGCTAGAACGTCAGCCAATTCTTCTCTAATTTTATCTTTTGAAGCTTCTTCAGAGGATTTCCAAAGAAATGCCTCAAGCAGTTCTGCTACTTCAATAGTTAAAGCAACAGCTAGATCCTTCGGATTATGAAATTGCTTCCAATCGCGATCGTCTCTAAAAGTGATTAGTTTTTTAGTTAATTCGGAAATTTCAGACATAAGGTAATGCTACTACGTTTTAAGCGTTGATTTAAGCGACGCTGAATGAAGATCTTTCTTTTAAAGGGTGGTTCATATTTAGGTCGCTAAAACCCAAATCTGACCGAAAACTTGTACACGTCTATTTAAAGGATGCTTTTACTTTATTCCTTAATGCCATAGTCAACTCATCTAGATTAATGACCAATGGGTTTATAGCCCAAACGAAATGTTATCAAAATAATTAATCACGCCCGATGGTGAAATCTTCTATAGCCTAAAAAAAGTAGATCATTGTCGGTGAGTAGGTAATGTAAATGACCATAGGAAATCCCATTAGGGACAAGCATGTCAAGTCAAATAGCGCATGCGGTTACAGACCACCCGCGCACTCCCAAAACCCAAGTACCCAGATTCACCCAAAATCAGTCTATTTTGCTACGATGAAACTATAAAAACTCATTTTGGTGGTGGACCTAAATTGACTGCACTTCAGGTATCGTCTAGTCCTCAATCTCAAAATAGGTATGCTGCCGACGATATTGACAATTTAAAGCATGATTACCAATCTTGCCATTAATCTCTGAGGTTAAGAGCTTACAGAACTGACAACGATACTCATTTGAACCATCTACTTTTTCTTGAGGGTAATCGTTGTATATATTTTTAGGATAAGAACTCATTGCAGTTTCCTTCCATATGATTGAAATCACGAAAGCCAATATCTTTTACTACCTTTTCATAGCATACTACAAAAAAACTGTCAATTCTGAATGTTCTTAGGGGGGGGTACCTTCCAGATATTAAGAATTTACGCAACATCTAACTGACGTTCGCTGTTTTAGGTGAGATTGGTAGAAGTGATTCTCAAAGATTCTTGAACAACGCATATGGTAAGTTGTCACATAACTCAGTTGCTTAGGTTGGTTCACCTATATAACGGATCGTAAACTCTAGCGTATCTAAATCACCAAATACATACGTACTAGGTGAATAAATGCCAGCGACACTACCAGGATCAATTCGAAGAGTTTTACCTCCTTTTATATTAGGAATTGTCTCGATGATTGCGCTGTGTTCATGGCCATTACAGACTAGATCAAAATCACCAGTGAGGGCCATAGCTTTTGCGTAATGTGGATAGTGAACCATAAATATTCGACGATTTGCTAGCTCAAGGGATTTATCTTGCCCATGGTAATGAATAATCTGTGCATGGTCGTTAGAGAATTTAGTTAAATAATATAAGTCCCCAACGTTATTTCCATGAATTAAGTGAACTGGAAGACCAATTTTTATGACATCGCGTAAAGTTGAGGCAGCAATTAAGTCACCACAGTGCAGAGCCACTTGCGCACCCATTGAGTAGGCTTCTTTTAATGCCGCAACGAGAGGTTCTCGATGGTCATGGCTATCGGACACAATGCAAATTTTCATAATTTTTATAGCCTGTTGATTAAATAAGATGTATTAAAGAACTTTTTTAAAGCTGAAATTTGAAAAGTTAGGGTAAGTACTAGCTAAACAATGACTAGTAACATGTTAACTTATTTATTAAGTATTAAATTAATATTAATAGTAAGCTTTTTTGCAAGAAAGGCCTTGTTGAAAAATGTTCTCTAATAATCCATTTTCATCTATTGCATCGATAGTTTCCCCTGATTTGATGCAACTATTTGTTTTTTTCATGATATTTCTTGTTGTTGTTGGGACTATTTTTGACATTATCCACAAAGGTAGCGCAAGATATTTTTTTGAAAATATGCGAAAAACAAATAGGATGGCAAAAAAAGATTTAGATGGGGCAGCGATAATCTCAATTGCAATTAAAACCGGTGCAATTGATGTTATGACTTCAAAAGAGTTATGTAATATTCGTGGTCGTCGAATTGCTCACTTAATGGGCATGTATGGTTTCATTCTTTACATTGTTACAACTGTATTAATGATATTCAATATCGCAACGCCAGCAATAGTTGCTCAGTTATGGTGGCTAGGCGGTCTCTTGGTGTGCGCTGGCGGCTATTGGTTTTGGTTTTTTATTCGAGCCGACGTTTCTGCGGAAGGAAAGTCACCTTTTCGTGTAATGCGCGCGGATCTTTTTGTACTTTCTCTTGTAGGTAGCGTTACTCTTGGTTTAATTTGGGCATGGATGCAGGCAAAGGGGATATCAGGCTCATTGGTGATCTTTAGTTTTTATATCTTTGCCACAGTAATTCTATTTGGTGGTGTGCCATGGTCAAAATTTGCACATATGTTTTTCAAACCTGCCGCAGCATTTGAGAAAAGATTATCTATAGCAAATGGTAATGCTGATAATTTACCGACATATACTCGCGATGATCCAGAGCTTCAACAAAGCCACTCAATGGAATTGCTTAAAGATGCACCCATGGATATGGGTCTTGGAATAAAGCGTGAAGTTCCGCGACATTATTAGACTTTGATGGAACTTCATTTTATTTATTAGGAGCCAATTTATGCCGACTTTTGTTTACATGACTAGATGTGATGGTTGCGGACACTGCGTTGATATCTGTCCGTCCGATATTATGCATATCGATAAAACTCATCGACGAGCATATAACATTGAACCAAATATGTGCTGGGAATGCTATGCCTGTGTCAAGGCCTGCCCGCAAAACGCAATTGATGTTCGTGGATATGCTGATTTTGCACCGCTCGGACATAGTGTTCGTGTGCAGCGCGATGAAAAAAAAGGGACTATTGCCTGGAAAATTAAATATCGTGATGGCACAGAAAAAAACTTTTTATCTCCAATTACAACCAAACCATGGGGCACCGCTATTCCAAAGTTAGCCGATGTAATCGGGCCAAACGATGATATGCGCAATAGTCAACTCCTATATAGCGAACCTAAATATATTCGTTTTGATGAAGGCGGATTGCATACTCTTAAAGCAAGCGGTTTAAAGATGAAGAAAGGTGTTTATTACTAATGGCTCACAAAACCATTGTCGAAGAAAACATAGATATATTAGTTGTTGGCGCTGGTCTTGGTGGTTGTGGTGCTGCATGGGAAGCTAGGTTCTGGGGACAAAATAAAAAGATCATCATCGCTGAAAAGGCAAATATTGATCGTTCTGGAGCTGTTGCGCAAGGCTTATATGCAATCAATTGCTACATGGGTACCCGTTGGGGTGAAAATAAGCCAGAAGATCATGTTCGCTATGCCAGAATCGATTTGATGGGTTTAGTGCGTGAAGATCTACTATTTGACATGGCTCGTCACGTTGATTCCACTGTTCATCAATTCGAGGAGTGGGGCTTACCAATTATGAAAGATCCAAAGAATGGCCGTTATCTGCGGGAAGGTCGTTGGCAGATTATGATTCACGGCGAATCTTATAAACCCATCGTAGCTGAGGCTGCTAAAAAATCAGCTGATAAAGTATTTAATCGTATTTGTGTAACTCATTTACTAATGGATGAAAGCAAGGAGAATCGAGTTGCAGGTGCCGTCGGTTTTAACGTTCGAACAGGTAATTATCATGTTTTCAAATCGAAAACTGTGATTTGTGGCGCTGGTGGTGCATCAAATATCTTTAAGCCACGGTCTGTTGGAGAAGGTTCAGGAAGAACTTGGTATGCCCCATGGTCATCTGGTTCTGCTTATGGTCTCATGATCAATGCTGGTGCAAAAATGACGCAAATGGAAAATCGGATTGTATTGTCACGATTTAAAGATGGCTATGGTCCCGTAGGGGCATACTTTTTACATTTAAAAACCTATACTCAAAATGGCTTAGGGGAGGAATATGAAACTAAATGGTTCCCGGAGCTCCAAAAAATGGTTGGCAAAGAATATCTTGATCCCGAGGCTTCTCATTTAACCCATCGTCCTATTCCAACATGCTTACGAAATCATGCATTGATAAGTGAGGTCAATGCTGGTAGAGGCCCTATACACATGGTTACAATGCATGCTTTCCAAGATCCCCACTTAGAGGAAGTTGGTTGGGAAAACTTTCTCGGTATGACTGTGGGCCAAGCGGTCCTATGGGCCGCAACCGATGTTGATCCAAAAAAAGAAAATCCTGAACTAACCACTTCAGAACCATATGTCATGGGTTCACATGCAACTTGTTCGGGTGCTTGGTGTTCAGGCCCTGAGGATATTTCACCACCAGAATATTTTTGGGGTTATAATCGTATGACCACCATCGAGGGTTTATTTGGAGCTGGTGATGCAGTGGGAGGTACGCCACATGCATTCTCATCCGGTTCTTTCACAGAAGGCCGTTTGGCTGCAAAAGCTGCATGTAAATATGTTGATGATGGCAAGGCAGAAGGTATAGTTGTATCTGATACCCAGATAAATAATCGTAAGCAAGAAATATTTAAACCTTTAAAGCACTACAAAACTTACCGTAACGCAATAGTGGCTGGTAGTGTTAACTCACACTACATTAATCCTAAACAAGGGCTTGAGCGCTTACAAAAATTAATGGATGAATACTGCGGTGGGGTTACTGTTAGTTACATGACCAATGAGAACTTACTAAGTATTTGTCTAAAAAAACTAAAAATAATGGAGGAAGATTTAGAAAGTCTTGCCGCAGAAGATCTTCATGAGTTGTTGCGTGCATGGGAGCTAAAACATCGGCATCGTACAGCTGAATGTGTCACTCAACACACTTTATTTCGTAAAGAAACTCGGTGGCCTGGATATTATTATCGAGGTGACGTAATGAAATTAGATGATGAAAACTGGCACGTTCTTACCGTATCGCGACGCGACCCAAAAACTGGGGAATACACAATGGAGAAAGCCCCTTGTTACCACTTAGTTGGAGAAGAAGAGACCACCTAAGTTGAGCATTAAGAATTAATTGAATATTTTTTGCAAATTGGCATGAAATTCTTTTTACTTTCTATAGAGGACTTATTTAGCTAGTAAGTTTTATTAATTTATTTAATATTGGTAATTGTGGTTTATCTTGATGAACATTATTGAAAAAGAAGATGTTGACATTTATGCCATTGCAAATCCGTTCTGGCGCGAGCTAGTAAAAAGTTCAAATGAGGGTAATTATGGTAGTTTTGCAAAAAATTTCTCCATTGAGATGGCTCTTGCAATGAATATGGTTGTATCTAATCATCAATTTGCTAACAGTGAATTAGCTAGAAATCTTTCTGAAGACAGCGATCCGCTCGGAATTATTCGTAGAGGAGAACATGTAACAGTTCTTTATCGGATGCGGAGTACAAAAAAAGAAGGGGAATGGTTAGGTCGGCTAGTTCTTGGTTATGAAAATGATACTGTAAAAATATTTGGCGCTACCATTAATTAGGCTGATTGAAGTTATATTTCATATGAGCAGTCAAGTTCAAAAAGGAATGTATGTAGAGCTAATCTATAAGGTGAAAGATAAGAAAACAATGGATATTCTGACAGGTGTTGAGTTTCCATTAGGTTATGTTCATGGTCATAACGAAATACTAGCTCCATCTGTACACATGGAACTAGAGGGTAAGTTTGCTGGGGATGTAATCGAAGTTTTAATTGATGGTAAGCAAATCTTTGGTCCTAGAGATGAAGCTTTAGTTTTTACTGATTATATTGATAATGTGCCAATGGAGTATCGTAAAGTAGGACTTTCAATACTTATGGAAAATGATCAGGGCGGCACTCGAAGCTTTCTTGTAACGCGAATAGATGATAAAACAATAACTGTTGACGGTAACAACCCACTTTGTGGTCGTGATTTATTGTTTTGTCTTGAAATTCTAACTGTTAGAGAGCCGACTAGTGAAGAATTTTTGGTTGGTGGTTCAGTAGTTCCTGCCCCAGAGATTTCAAACTGGAGCAAGCAAAATTTTTAATTTTATTTATATGTTTAATGAATTATGGTAAATTCATTTTTTTATTTAAGGAATAGTTTATGAGTGAGCAAAAGCCCATAACGAAAGTACCTGATGGAAATACTCGTTTTTATGTTACCCGTCAAAAGGAATCCAATGATAAAGGGTTTATTGGCTATGAAACTATTTGGAAGCCCTTTTTTAAGGTTGCTGAATACAAAACTCCAAAACAACCTTAACACTTTCTACAACTCTATTTTGGTTATGTTTCGCCCTAATTACCTTAATTTATAACCACTAGCGAGCAGAGGGGCCGCTTAATTTAATCTCCACCTTATCTCCATCTTCTATCGAGGTATAGTAGTCGCGGAGTATCTTTAACACTTCGGGTCGGCTAAATTCATTTGGAACGATTTCGTCGTCCGAAAGCAATTTTCTAAGCTTTGTGCCGGACACTAAGAGACGATCTTTTTCGTCATGAGGGCATGTTTTAGCTGAGGCCATACCGCCACATTGATAACACCAAAAAGTCCAGTCAATCTTAAGTGGTTTGGTTTGGAGGGCACCTTCTGGTATTTCATCAAATATATGATGTGCATCAAAAGGACCGTAGTAACTTCCAACACCAGCATGATCTCGGCCAATTATTTGATGAGAACAGCCATAGTTTTGGCGAAATAAAGCGTGCAAAAGAGCCTCTCGTGGACCAGCATAACGCATGTCTAAAGGATAACCAGACTGCACTAACGTTTTTGGTACAAAATAATTCTTGATTAACTCATCAATTGCTTTGGTACGAACTTCGGCTGGGATATCACCCGGCTTTAGATTGCCAAGAAGTGAGTGTATTAATACCCCATCGCATACCTCGATAGCCACTTTAGCTAAATATTCATGTGACCGGTGCATTGGATTACGAGTTTGAAAAGCTGCAACTGTTTTCCAGCCATTCTTAATAAAGATCTCACGCGTTTGCAAGGGAGTTAAATAGAGACTTCCATATTTTTCTGGAAAACCACCCTGCGACAAGACCTTTACTGGTCCGGCTAAATTAACTTCACCTTGTGCCATTAACATTTGTACTCCAGGATGTTCTTCATCTGTGGTTCTGTAAATGGAGTTACATTCATGTGTTTTGTCTATGTGGTACTTTTCTGTGATTTGCATTGTAGCTAAAATGTCTTGATTATCAGGGTCAATTAAAGCAATTTCAGTGCCGAGATTGATTGATTTAGCTAAAGTTTCTGTGATGGATAATGTAATGGGAATTGGCCAAAATAGCCCATTAGACAATTGATATTTGTCGCATACCCCCTTCCAGTCATCATGGCCCATGAATCCAGAAAGTGGGGTGAAACCACCAATACCAAGCATGAGTAGATCCCCTTTTTCCCTATGTGAAACAGGTAAAGAAAGCATATTAGAGGCTCGCTTACGTTCCTCATTAAGAAATGGATTTTCTAAAAAAAGCGGTTTGAGAAATTCACACCCATGTGGTTTTACAAGAGTATTCATAAACTTTATCTTTGACGAGCTAAAAGTAAAGTATCAACAAAAATTTTGTCAATGTAAATAGGAGAATGCAAAAAAAGTTTTTTGAAAATTGACCAATAATTGACGATGATGGCGATGTGATTAAAATTCTCTTTTTTGGCGAGTGAAAATTCAAGGTAATTAGGGCGTTTCGTAACCAATGTATCCTTGGAGATACTGCTGGTTATTGGGGCTCATACGGTTTTTAGTTGTGCGACCAACTTTTTGAATGATCGCAAGTGTGTTTTTTGTGGTTCTTTTAAGACAGTAAAGACGGCTCGTAGCTATGTTAAATGCATGCTCTGCGGTAAGCAAAAAAGCCCCCCCAAACTGCGCCTGTTAATTTGCATCTAATCCTGATCCGCCACTTGTATTTAACTTTCATCCACCCAAGTGATCAGGTTATCTTTCGCTAGCGGAGTATATTAAACAGATACTAGACTGAAATTCCATGCAAATTAGGGCGCTAATTGGATCAATTTTGCGTACAAATCAACAGTGGTAGCAATTCAAATGCTGTAATTCACATTCGCTCAGAGTTTTGCTTTTACATTTTCAGAGTCATAGAATTGGGGGAGAAATTTGGGGGCAAGTATCAACCAAGTAAACCCAAGAGCTTGAATTATTAAATAAAGCCCCATTGATAACGTGAATGCCTCTGGCACGGCAAGACCCCATTCAATACCTTTATCAATAAAATAGCCAATTCCCCATTGCATTAAAGATGCCCCAATAAAAATTGCAACATTATAAGTTGTTGATACTCTTCCTGAATGAGATATTGGAAAGCTGGTAATGACAAGACTTTGCGCAAGTACAAACGATGCAGAGGTAACTGCATAAAGGCCCCACCAAAATATATTTAAAGGGCCATGAAGAAAAAATGCAGCACCTTGGGCGACTAGTGAGATACCCGTCATCCAAGATAAAAAAGAAAAAGTACTAACCCCTATCAGTTGAAGTTTTGGTAAAAAAAAAGTATTGATAAGGTAAGTAATTAAAAGAACAGCGTTAAACCAAAATATCAGTTGTGATGACTTTTCAGATGTATAGTGCATGACATTAATTAGCCATGGACCTAGCCAAAGGGTTTGTAGCGCTATGAATCCCCCTAAAGAAATTGCACCAACTGGTAAGAGTCTTAAGTAATTAGGGTTTGTAAGGATGGGTAATCCCCCCACCCCTTAATCTGAGTTAAAAGTAGAATTTCTAAGTTGTTTGATTTAAAAGGAAATTCGATGAAAAACTCCCGTTTTACTGATAGCCAAATCATGGCCATCCTCAAGCAAGCGCA
>NZ_JAJVCR010000014.1:0-29782 GCF_021395195.1 Polynucleobacter sp. IMCC 29146
TCAGCCAAAAGTGGAGTATGCCCATCAGAGATTGGAAGGGTGCATTAAATCAGTTTAGTATTAAGTATGAGGAGAGAATCCCTCTGTAGTAAACGAACCCCGTTTACACAAAATATGGGACACCCTCGCAGAAAAAGCAAATATTAAATCTGAATAAAAAAATTATTTAGTTTTAATAAAAATGGAATAGTTTGTAGCAAAACCTCACTTTTTTACTCAAACGCTGCTATAAGTAACACTCAAAAAAATACCAACCCTAGGGTTGGTATTTTTTTGTTAAACGTCCAAATAGGTCCTAAAATTTATTAATATTTAATTATTTCCACAGCGAACATTTTGATTCGGCTTTAGTTGCAAAGGCCTGATCACCAGGAACTGTAGCTACTAACTTGTAATAATCCCAAGGATATTTGGATTCAGAGGGTTTCTTGACTTGCATTAAAAACATATCGTGTACCATGCGGCCATCTGGACGAATATAACCACCCTTTGCAAACATATCATTAATTTTGGCTGTTTTTAATTGGGTCATCACCTTTTCAGGATTATCTGTACCAATTGCTTTAACGGCTTTAAGATAAGTTGTAGTTGCTGAATAGTCTGCGGCCTGAGTGGAGGATGGCTCCTTTTTCATAATTTCAAAATATCGCTTAGCCCAAGCCCTAGAATCTGGATTTGAATCCCAATACCAAGCATCAGCTAGATACATATTTTGCGTTAAATTAAGTCCCAAAGCATGAATATCGGTAATGAACATGAGCAAACCAGCCAATTGCATTGTTTTGGTAATCCCGAATTCATTGGCGGATTTAATTGAATTAATAGTGTCGCCGCCAGAATTAGCTAGGCCAAGAATTTTTGCTTTTGAATTCTGTGCCTGCAATAAGTAAGAAGAAAAATCTTGAGTATTAAGTGGAGCTTTAACATCCCCAAGCACTTTACCGCCCGATGCTTTAATGACGGTTGAGGCATCATTTTGCAATGCGGCACCAAAAGCATAATCTGCAGCTAGGAAAAACCAAGTATCGCCGCCTTGCTTAACAATAGCTGAACCAGCTACCTTTGATAGGGCGATTGTGTCATAGGAATAATGCACGGTATAGGGGGTGCAGTCTTCATTAGTAACACGTGATGTACCTGCGGAAACGACGATAATTGGCTTCTTTTTCTCTAAGGCAATTTTATTCATTGCTAAAGCTACTGCTGAGTTAGTTCCAGCAATTAATAAATCTACCCCCTGCTGGTCAACCCACTCGCGCGCCTTACTAGCAGCAATATCTGGTTTATTTTGATGATCAGCTGTTAATAATTCAATTTTCTTTCCATTAACACTGCCTCCAAAATCAGCTATAGCCATTTTGATAGCTTCGATACCGCCCTGCCCGTCAATATCACCGTATAGCCCGGAAATATCTGTTATGAATCCAATCTTTACCGTATCGCCAGAAATTTGGGCTTTACTAACGGTTGACATACTCATTACTGCAGCTGCAATTGCTGTTGTTACCAATATTTTTGATTTTTTCATCTTCATCTCCCTTGTTAAATTATTATTAAACATTCACATCTACTACAATTCGCCCACGTACTTCGCCAGTTAAAATCTTTTTGCCTGCATCAATAGCGCTTTCTAAATTTACTAATTGAGCAATGGAATTTAAAGCTGCCCGTGGCGTATCACTAGCTAAGCGCTTCCATGCGGCATCTCTAATCGAGCGTTTGGCCATAACACTGTCCACTCCAATTAGACTGACAGATCTCAAAATGAAGGGGGCCACCGATAAAGGTAAATCCATGCCTTGGGCTAAGCCACAGGAGGCTACTACGCCGCCATAGATAGAACTAGCGCATGCATTAGCTAATGTGAATGAGCCAACAGAATCAATCACACCAGCCCACCGTTCCTTTTGCAAAGGTTTGCCAGGTTCAGATAAAGAAGTGCGCGGAATAACGTCCTTTGCACCTAGGCGCTTAAGATAATCATGCTCACCCTCTTTTCCTGTGGAGGCAATTACTTGATATCCCAAATTAGATAACAAAGAAATAGCGAAAGATCCTACTCCGCCACTAGCACCAGTGACTAAAATTTCGCCTGATTGAGGGTTTACGCCATTTTTTTCAAGGGCCATGATACAAAGCATTGCCGTATATCCAGCCGTACCAATAGACATACAGTCTTTAGCGGTGAGGGATGCTGGCTTTCTAATTAACCAATCCCCCGATACTCGTGCCATTTGCGAGAGACCGCCCCAGTGGGACTCACCTACACCCCAGCCATTCAATATAACCTCATCACCAATTTTCCAATTTGGATCATCGCTAGCACTTACGGCGCCACAAAAATCAATCCCAGGAACTATCGGGAACTTTCTTACAACCGGGGACTTACCGGTAATCGCTAAGCCATCTTTATAGTTAATAGTTGAGTATTTAATGGCGACTGTTACGCTCGACTGATCAAAATTTGGCAAATCAGAGACCTCTAAGTTTTTTAAATTAGCCTCTGTTTTTCCGTCTTCTGACTTAGTCAAATAAATTGCACGAAACATATTTTTCCTTATAAATTTAAACTGGTTGAAGTAATTCGGTAATAAATAATCTGCTCACAATATTTAAAGGCTGGGTTGATAACTCTAATTTGGAGCATAAAACTGCTCCCTCCCAGGCGCACCAGAAAAAATTAGCCAATTCAGAAGCATCAACTGTTGTTTTTATTTCTTGTCGGTCCTTAGCTAAATCGATACATTGTCGAACTTGATCACGCCAGTCTGCAATGACATTTAAAAGCTCAATTCGAAAACGCTCCTCTAGGGTTGCCATCTCCTGCCCAAGATTGCCGATCAGGCAGCCACGCTTAAATTCATAGCGCTTTACACCACCCTCGGCCTCCTTGGTAAATTCCTTAAGACGCTCTAATGGAGATTTTTTATCGTTACTTAAGATGCGCTGTAATTTCTTTGAAAAATAAATTCCATAATTTTTAATTACTTCAATTGCAAATTCATCTTTACTTTTAAAGTAGTAATAAAAAGAACCCTTTGGTATCTCAGCAATTTCAACAATCTCATCAAGACTCGTAATACTAAAACCTTTTTGAGTAAATATTGCTGTACCAATATTAATTAATAATAATTTTTTATCATTTGGCTTTGCCGCTGCCTGCTTAATTTGCATAATTTTATTCACAGCTAATTTCCTTTGACTTGAGAAAATTGAAGGTTCTGTTTTTCCTTAACCAATCCCCTCATAAAAAATAAACCAAATATGGGTCCGGGCAATAAAAGCCATGCCACCCTGTCACCTAAATACGGAAAGGTAAAAGTGACTATAAATATAGAAATGATGGTGATCAAAAATCCAATACTATTTTGAATTGTTAGGGCTGTGCCCACTAACTCCTGCGGGCATGCCTTAGCAGAAATAGCTGAAAATTGAGGAGAATCCGCTACAACTGCAAATCCCCAAACCAATAAAATAAAAATTTTCCAATTGGGAGAAATTGCATTGAGAAAGGGATAAATCAAACAAATTACGCCCGAGGTAAATAAGGCAATCCAAGCAACGCGCCCACTACCAATCGATTGGCTCAGCCATCCGCCAAAAATGCAACCAAGCGATCCAATGCCTATCACAATAAATGCTAAATGCGATACATTTTCATAGTCGCTAGCACCATCAGCGGAAAGCACTGTAAGCAACAATAAAGGAGTAATTGTCCAAAATGAATAGAGCTCCCACATATGGCCAAAATAACCAAAAGCAGATGATCTAAATTCAGGTACACGAAATGCCTGAATAACATTTGAAAAGGGAATGCGCTGTTTATTGGGGGTATTCTTTAAATAAGGGCCATCGCCCAATATTCCGATAGCAATCGCTGCAATAAGAGCCAAAACCGATGAGCTTAATATCACGGCCTGCCATGACAAGTCAGCGCCTACAGCTCTAATACCATGAGGCAATGCTGTGCCCAGCGTTAGCATCCCTACCAATAATCCTAAGTTTTTACCTGCCGTATTGGGATCCCAACTAACAATTAATTTCATTCCCAGTGGATAAATGCCTGCCAGAGAAACGCCTACAAAAAATCGAAACATAATTGCTGAAATTAGACCTTCACTGAGCAATGCAAAACAGCCATTTAATATTGCGCCAAAAATACTACAGAAAGCAAAAATTTTACTAGCGGGGAATTTATCGGCCCATCCACTCAAAGAAAAAAATAAGGTGCCAACAATAAAACCTAGTTGCACAGCATTTGTTAATAAACCAATATCGCCTGTACTTAACATCCATAATTTAGTTAAATTATCAGAAGCGCTATTTGCACTAAACCACAGGGAGGTGCCAAAGAGCTCTGCAATAATAATTACTAAAATTGGTTTACTCATTAGTAGTCGTACCTGCAAACCGCGCATCTCTCCAGGCTATTGCCTCCCGCATCCCTCTTTCTCTGGCGATATCCATAAAAGCTTTTTTATCTGGCGATCCTACTGATTCAATTTGATGATCAATATCTAAAGCGACCTTAAGTGCCTTCTCAATTCCCTGAATTTCATATGTACTATTAATTGCTTTTTTAGTGCCCATCACTACATTAGGATCAACCAAAGCAATTGATCTAGCAATTTGTTTAGCGACCTCAAGATGCCTACCGTCTTTAACTACCCTACTAATAATTCCCATTTGTAGGGCGCTCGGGGCATCTATTCTGTCTTGACCAGTAAAAATAATATCTTTTGCTTTTTTGGGACCAATTACCCAAGGCAATAGAAGAGTTACTATGCCAGCACCAAATTTAAGTTCTGGCTCTCCAAAAATAGCATTCTCAGACGCAATAGCTATATCACAAGACAAGGCAAATTCAAAAGCGCCTGCCATACATGCTCCATGGATGGCCGCTACGGTTGGTTTTGGGCTATTCCAAAACCGCATTGTTGTATTGAAATCTAAATCTAGTATTTCTCGCCAAACTTTTTCTCCTGCTGGTTTAGCATCCATCTGAGCCTTAAGATCAAAACCTGATGAAAATGCTCGCCCTGCTCCGCATAAAATAATTACTCGGACTTTACTATCGGCTTCAGCCAAATCCATAGCATCATTAATCTCTATTAACGTGGCCTTATCTAAGGCATTCAGCCTATCTGGGCGGTTTAAAGTAATTTCCGCAATATGTTCATTAGCGTCATACAAGATTGAATTAAATTTTTTCATTTTGTAATTTATTGGTCAAGAAACTGCTATAGGCTCTATTGCCCCAGACAAAATCTTATTCTTAAACTCACCCCGATCTGCTTTACCCGTTCTTCCCAATGGTAATTCGGACAAAATATACATAGCATCAGGATGTTTATATTTTTCTAATTTTTGCTGCAAAAAATTATTCATGTGCAAATCTTCTGGTATTGCACCCACCTTAAGAACTAATAAAGCATGAATACGCTCGCCTAATATTGAATCTGTAACGCCCACTGCCATTGCTGCTGCAACCATTGGATGAGCGCAAATTATTTGTTCAATCTCGCCAGGCGTAATCTTATTTCCTCCGCGGCTAATAATTTCTTTACTTCGCCCCATTAATTCCACTAGTGATCTATCAACTTCTCGTGCTAGATCACCAGTTTTGAACCACTTATCAAAAAATGCTTTTTCCGTAAGATCCTGTTCATCTAAGTAGCCGTTCATTAAAAATGGGCTAGATATTTGTAACTCGCCTATCTCACCAAATTTAACTAACTCATTTTTTTGATTCACTATTTGAAACTGGACCTCTCCAGATGGGCGACCAATACAACCCGGGAACCGAATAAAATCGTTTGGAAAAAGAAAAAAGTCGCAGGTAGCAGTTTCAGTAGATCCATAAATATCAATTAAATCAGTATTAGAAAAATTTTCTCTAATGGAGATGGCCAAAGATTTCCCAAGTGACTCGCCGCCCATTAATATTTGCTTTAAAACTTTATTTTGATTAATAACTTTTATTTTATTTAGCACATCAAGCCGAGAAAATATACTTCGCATCATTGTTGGCACCATCCCAACTCGAGTTATTTTTTCTTCTAATAAAGAATTTAAAAATATTATTGGATCAAATTTTTCCAGCATCACTAGACTTCCACCTGTAAAAAGAGTCAGGAGGCAAACCCATAATCCAAAGCTAAAGTTGATGTTTAATACAAGTAAGGTGCGCTCATCAGTCTTAAAATTTAATAGCCGATTTATTTCATGAATTTTTTTATAGAAGGCTTGGTGAGAAATAACTGCACCCTTGGGCTCGCCCGTTGATCCTGAAGTAAATATGACGAAGGCCGCATTTATGAGAATTTCTCTTTCTGGCGGAGTCTCTTTTACTAAAATTAAAATACTTTTATTAATTTGAAAGCGGGCCTTGGTTTTAATTTGTAATTTTTTTAATACTTCATCGGGAGAGCTTCTATGCACTGGAATAATGACTCCACCCGCGAGCCATACACTTAAAATAGCTGCTACATCCATCATCTGATTAGAGACCGTGACGAGAACTGGTTCATTTGGTCTGATTCCCAGTTCAATTAATCGCGCTGCATATTCTTCCGCTGCCGCATTTAGCTTTGAGTAACTAAAAGTTTCTTTATCAGCGCTTAAAGCTATTCGTTTGCCGTATTTGAGGCATGCCGTAGATAAAACGCTACCAAGGTTTACTGACAAGATATAGGTGACCTTCTTTTACCAATTGAAATACCAACGGAAGGACTAAATCTAATCTTAACTAGACGAACGGTCAACTAGTATGTTCCCTAACTTAAATAAACCGTATTTTTCTTAAAGTTCGAATCCCAATTTGGCCAAAAATCCATTACACACTTCATTGCACACCCTATTTTGACGCTTTTAAACTATTGAATTTATTGAGATTTTAGGTGGAACAATATTCTTTTAATCCGTTGGTCGTGGGTTCGAATCCCGCCCGACCCACCATATAGAATAAGGCTTTGCGGGCCGTTTCAGTATTGCAGCGTGGAACAATTTCCTATAATCCGCTGTTTTACCCATCAAACCCATATAGATCTTGGCGTTCAAGCTGATTGGCTCTTTGCACACTTGGCTCGCAACGGACAAATGCTTTAGGTCCGCTACCCTCCAAATACAGCTATTAAATTAATGCGGTCGCATTTTTGCTTTCTTATACTAAAGTTCTTCCTCCATCGACAAATAAGGTTTGCCCAGTAATATAACTCCCTGCAGGTGACGCTAGTAGCAGAACTGCTCCTAATAAATCCTCTGGAGTACCAAACCGCCCCATAGGAATCTGCGACAAACTTTTAGCCTCCCAATTTTTATCCTTAAAAATTTCCTTGGTTAATAAGGTGGGAGTTATAGCTGGGCCAATCGCATTAACTGTAATATTTTTATCCGCCCATTCTCTAGCTAAAACTTTTACTAATTGAGATAAGCCTGCTTTACTGCTAGAGTAGGCAGCATAATTTGGATTTGCAACATAACTAGAAACAGACGCCAAATGAATAATTTTCCCCGCTACATTATTTTTAGTCATATATAAAGCTAAATATTTTGAGAGGAGAAAAGCTCCATTAAGATTAATTTCAAGCGTTTTAGAAAAATCCGCATAAGACATTTCAAAAGCGGGGGAAAAAACGGCAATCCCGGCACAATTTAAAGCGATATCGATACCTCCATGGAGGTGCTCAATATCATCAATTAAATTTTTAACACTATTTTCATTTGTCACATCCAAATGAAAATACAAATGATTCTTACCAGGAATCTCTTTGACAGCGCTCGAACCCAAATCAACAAGAACATCTGCGATAAAAATTCGGGCACCATGCTCAGCAAGCATTGTTGCCAAAGAAAATCCTATTCCTCGGGCTCCACCAGCAATGAGAATATGCTTACCAGAAATGTCAAAAATATTTTTCAAAGAATTTATTTTTTATATTTCTTTCCATCAAATTCCCAGTCCCGCACTAAGTCCCCTTTTTCAGGAAAAGCTTGAGCCTGTGTTGTGCTTATAGGAGTCATATATGGGGGGTAAGGAGTTTTATCTAATGGCGCATTCCAGCTAGCAGGCAAGAATGGAGGTCTTTTGGGTATGGCCCAGCCTAATTTAGCAAAGGTATTGTCCATAAACCGTGTATCAACTGCCTTAGCAAAGTCTGCTGCAGTAAGCTTATTTTGAATCCTTTTATTTTCATAGAGCCAATTATAAATAGGCTCATTTGCTTGACCCCAAAAAAGAGGGATTGGGTATATATAAGTGGGTTTATATAAATTGTTATAAGCCAATATTTGTTGCTTTAAAATTTCTTTGGAATAATTCTTTAAATTTGGATCTTCCTGTAATGCATCAGCAGCAGCATCAGGATTTTTTCTTATCCATAAAGTTGCTTCTGCTATTGCATCCGTAAATGCCTGAACAACATCCGGAGCATTATCAATTATTTCCTGTCGAACATAAAAGGTACCTTCATAGATATTGTAGGGATAAATATCATCAATATATCGAGAATTTTTTCGCTCTTGAGTCATGATTGTTGCAGCAGGATCCCATGGAATTGCTGCATCTAACCCCTTTGGCATGCCCATCTGTTCACTAATGGGCATATTTTTCAGAATAATATCTTTGCCAATCTCAAGACCATTAGTTTTGGCTGAAGCTTGAATATAAAATTCTGCCCCAGATCCAGTAACAAGACCAATAGTAGCGGGCGGATTTGAACCCTTAAAATCTTTCATTGATTTGATTTTTGAATCCATTGGAACAACTGTGGCATGTAAAACATTAGTATTAATTACCGCAATTGTTTTAACGGGAATATTTTTATCAATTAATGATGTAAATGGAAAGTTTCCCCCATTGCCAAATTGAAAACGGCCTGAAATAATCACTTCATTAATAGCTGGGCCAGAACCAAATGATTGAAATTTAGCCTCGATACCTCTTTTAACCAAAAGGCCTTTTTTGTCCATGATTATATTTGGTGTATTTTGCCCAGACCAAGGGGCTTGATAAGCAATTTGTAGTGGCCACCAACCTTTATCTTGAAGCCACTTTACTGAACTTGCTGAGACTTTTTTATCTTGATTTGCTGGCCACCCATATTCATTGAATTTGGCTTCTTGTGCGTTAACTGAAGACACTGCAGATATAAGATATGCAGCAATTAAAATTAAAAAGTGAAAAATTTTCATATTTACCTCTCCAATGTAAATCAATTAGGGATACTAAAAATGCCGTATTTAATTTAGCAATGAAATTGCATCGGCATTTGTAAATACTATCTGTTGTTCTTGTTATTAAATACTTATGGTTTACCCCTAGGCCTTAACTGCCAAATTTAGTTATGTGCAAAAAAATACCAACCCTAGAGTTGGTATCGTGCTTTTCTAGTGGACCCAAGAGGACTTGAACCTGACCCCTAGGAAACGTTGATTGTTTAACTCTATAAGGATTACTTAAAGTAACGATCAAATAGTTCGAATCCCAATTCAGTCACCAATTAATCCAAAATAAAACCATTTTTCTGCAACGATTTAGTATAGAAAAACTCTCTTTAGTTTTAGTGCTAAATTGATAGTAATTTAAAGAAGTTAAATTAGCCTTAAAGTGTTTGAAATGCCTATCCTTTAAAGGTGCCTACTCAGTCAGCTTGTCTTAATTCATTTGAAAAGAAAGAGGAAATATGCCAGAGATAGTTTGTCTCGCGGAAACCAAGGACATTCTTGGTGAAGGTCCTATTTGGAATGAAGATGACAAATCTTTGTACTGGCTAGACAACATCACCCCCTCATTGCATCGTTATACTCCTGCAACTAAACAGGTAGATACTTGGCCGATGCCTGAGCAGGTCGGTTCCTTAGTATTTCGCAAGAACGGGGGTATCGTGGCCGGCATGAAGTCGGGCTTCGCCTACTTCAATCTCGAGAAATTTACCTTCGACTACATTGTTAATCCTGAGCCAGACACTGATAATTGCCTGAATGATGGCAAGCCTGATCGACGCGGACGTTACTGGTGTGGCACCATCAATCGCGACCTAGCTACGCCCAACGGCGGCTTGTACCGGCTTGACCCCAATGGAAGTTGTCACAAAATGGAGAGTGGCATCATTGCATCGAATGGGCTTGCATTTAGCCCCGACGACAAAACCATGTACTTCTGTGACTCGCGGCAGGATACGGTCTGGGCTTACGATCTCAACATCGAGGCTGGGACTATTAGTAACCGCCGCGTGTTCATCTCCACGAAGGGACAGCCTGGACGCGTTGATGGTGCGACTGTCGATACTAATGGCAACTATTGGTGTGCCCTTATTCATGATTGGCATATTGCGTGTTTCGATCCCAAAGGGCAATTAGTACGGCGTATCAAAATGCCGGTACGCCATCCAACAATGTGTACTTTTGGTGGCGATAATTACGACGTCATGTACGTCACCTCCGGAACCCGATTCCTTGATCCTGCCGAAGCGGCAGCACAGCCTCAGGCGGGCGGCCTTTTTGCGATTTATGACCTAGGAGCCAAGGGGTATGCAGAGCCCCGATTCGCTAGTTGACGATGGCGAACGCTGAATCTGGCGCGCTCGGGCAACGATCCGCCACTGAACTTTCGGATCTTCTTGTACGGCGTGAGGTCTCAGCCGTGGAACTAGTGGACGATTTTCTTGGAATTCACGAGCGTCTTAACCCGCAGATAAACGCAATTGTCGCAATCGATCCAGAAATAGCCTATAGCCAAGCACGAGATAGTGATGCAAGGACAGCACGCAGCCATAGGCTTGGGCCACTTGATGGTATTCCAGTCACAGTCAAGGACAACATATTTGTGGCGGGATTTCGCGCAACGTGGGGGAGCAAAATCTATGCAGATTTCAGGCCCTCTAGTGACGATGTCTGCATCGCTCGGCTACGCGCTACTGGAACGAATCTGTTTGCAAAGACCAACACCCCAGAATTTGCGTTGGCGGCGTACACCGATAATCTACTATTTGGCGCAACTCGAAATCCGTGGAACTTACAACTTACACCCGGCGGCTCAAGCGGGGGAGCAGTATCGGCCTTAGCGGCGGGCTTAGGACCACTTGCGGTAGGTACAGACGCAGGCGGTTCGATCCGACGTCCATCCTCCTACGCAGGAGTTGTTGGCTTTCGACCCTCCACTGGAAGAATTCCTAAGGTATTCGGGTTTCCTGCTATTGCGCATGACTTCCAGGTTATTGCACCAGCAGCACGAACGGTGGATGATGCCTATTTACTGTTCCGCGCAATGACAGGATCAGACCGGCGTGATCAGGCTTCCCTTTGTTTTAGTGATACTCCCTTACCCGAACACTTGCCCAACACAGCACTATCGCCCTCGCGTATTCACTGCCTCTTTGGTATCGGCGAGGCACCTGTAGATCGAGATATTCGAGAAAGTGTTCAAGCAGCAGCCCAGATCTTCGCATCGCTGGGGCATTTTGTCGAAGAAGTCCAAACACCCTATGATCTATCAGAGGTGGAACGCATCTGGTCCACACTAAGCACAGCTGGGCTTGCTCGCATAGTCGCGCCTCACTCCAATTGGCGTTCGCTGGTACACCCTGGAACCAAAACGCTTGCCGAGCGAGGTATGACCGTGTCTACTGAAGAGTATATAAATACGCTCGATTCAGTTCAACAACTTCGTTCTCGTCTGGCTATGTACTTTGAATCGGCGGACTTTCTGCTGATGCCCACTTCAGCATCGTTGCCATGGGCACTAGGCGAACCGTGCCCAAGCCAAATCAATGGACGCGAGGTAGGACCTAGAGCGGCTGCGATCTTCGCCACGTTTGTGAATGCTGCAGCACTACCTGCTATCAGCTTACCAGTCGCGCCATCTTCTTATGGCCTACCTATCGGTATGCAAATCGTTGGTCCATTTGGAGCTGACCTAGCTGTTTTCAGACTTGCTAAACTGTTCGAAGAGTCTTCCCCTTGGATCGACCGCTTCCGCGACACTGTGACATCGACTGAAATCACAAACACATCATTAAGGAGATAATAATGTTGAAGATAAAAAGACTGATGAGTTGGCTGACTGCTGCCGCAGCTATTGGGATTGCTGGAGTGACGTTCGCACAGGAATATCCTAACAAGTCCGTGAAGCTAGTTCTTCCTTTTCCGCCTGGCGGCGTCGCTGATAACATGGCTCGCATTTACTCCCAGGAACTTTCCAAGGCATGGCAGCAGCCAGTAGTAGTTGAAAACCGCCCCGGTGCTGGAACCACGATTGGTGCTGAGTTTGTAGCGAAATCACCGGCAGACGGCTACACAATTTATCTTACCAATGTAGGCCATTCAAGCAGTGCCGCTGTTTACCGTAAGCTCCCCTATAACGCAGAAAAAGATTTCTCCCCGGTGAGTCTACTCGCTGATGTTCCAAGTATCCTAGCTGCGACGCCATCACTGCCAGCCAATAATATGAAGGAGTTAATCGCACTGGCAAAATTGAAGCCAGGAACTATTAATTACGCTTCGGCAGGAGTCGGTACTGGGTCTCATCTGATGGGTGAATACCTGAAGGTTCTCGCTGGGATCGACATTGTTCATGTCCCCTACAAGGGCACAGCGCCAGCATTTGCAGACTTAAATAGCGGACGGGTCGACCTGATCTTCGAACCGATCGGGACCATGCTTCCACATATTCGCTCAGGGAAGTTGAAGGCACTCGGTATAACCACGGCCAAGCGCTCTCCAGTTGCACCAGAGATTCCAGCCATCGGGGAGTCGATACGTGGTTTTGACACCTCTACTTGGTATGGAATCTTAGTACCTGCCGGAACCCCTCCGGACGTAATTAAAAAAATTAATAGTGAACTGGTACGTATCACGAAGGTCCCCGAAATAAAAGAGCGCCTCCTCGCGCAAGGTCTTCAACCAGTGGCCAATACTCCCGAGCAGTTTGCTGCAATCCTAAAGGAAGACTCCCAGCGCTGGACGAAACTTGTAAAGGATGCCAACATTACCGTTGAGTGATTTTCGTTGATGACCGCTAAAATCCATCCTTCGTTTTTTTGATAGTTATTAAATAGAATAGAATTTACTTAAACTTCCCCTGGGCTTCAATTTATGGGGTGCCGCTACTTTTACAATTATTTGAAAGAAAAAGAAAATGGCCCGAACTATTATTGACCTTTCTGTCAAGATCTACGATGGGATGCCTGCACACAAAAACATGCGCCCTCCTTTTCTCCTGCCGCATGGAACGCACGAAGCGTCAAAAGCACGTAATCTAGGCACACCAGACGACCCGATGACTTTCGCAAGTTGCTATTTTGCGATGAATGATCACATTGGCACTCACGTAGATGCCTTCTTCCACATGCACCCTCAAGGTCTGCCGATCGACGAAATGGATGTAACGATGTTTATGGGTAAGGCGGTGGTCTTTGACTTGCGCCACATCCCTGACCTTGGTGATATATCTGTAAAAGATATGGAAGAGGCTGAAAAAAAAGCAGGGGTCAAAGTGGATGGCCACATCGTGCTACTTTGTACTGGCTTACACAAGAAGTACTTCCCTATGCCTGAAGTCTCCCATCGAAATGCCGGTGTCACAGCAGAAGCTACGCACTGGCTAGCCGATAGAGGATCCAAGCTTCATGGCGTTGAAGGTCCTTCAACCGACCGACCAAATGATCCAACCTTTCCCAGTCATCGTACGTGCCGCGACCGGAAGATTACTCACTACGAGTGGCTTTGCAACTTGGAGGAGCTTATCGGGAAGGGTGTCTTTGAGTTCCAAGGGGTTCCCTTAAATCTCAAGGGTGCCAGCGGATCGCCGGTAAGAGCGCTTGCCTTTCTTTCGTAGGAACGCCCCCAGCCAATGCAACAAGAATAGCCAATCATAGAAAAAATGGTGACAAATTCAGAAATTAATTCCCCACAAGCGTTACTTAAAGTAACGCCCAAAAAAAAATACCAACCCTAGAGTTGGTATTGTGATTCTTGGTGGGCCCACCAGGACTTGAACCTGGGACCAAAGGATTATGCTTACCACTACAGTTTTCACTGCCCGTTTCCAGTTTGTAGTCTGGACTGTCTCTTGTCTTTACGACCTACCCGTACAGTCTCTACACCTTCTAAGCATTACTGCCTAGCTTGGCTCGGGATTACCACGCTGTTACACAGAGGCTTCCCCGAATTTGAGTAGTTCTACATATGAGCAGAGCAAACTTACTCATATGCAACCCACTAGCAATAAACCCTGGCACTTTTGATGCTGTAGGTTTAGTGCAGTTAAGTCCTCTGCTCTAACCAACTGAGCTATGGGCCCTAAAACTCGTACATTAATCTTATTTACTACACACCTTAATACACAGTGTTTTTTACAATTCTTAACTAGTTAAAACCACACAAAAAGCCTATTTACTACACACCTCGGTTTTTGCCCTGGTGTGTAAGCGGTGTGTAAGCAATTTTGACCACCTATTTCACCACTAAGCTCTTGAAATCATTGAGGTCTTTGTTACAAGACCCCTAGGGCTTCTTTCTTATGAGAGCAGACATCCAAAGAAAATCATTAGGATTTCAAGAGGTTACAGCGCCTGTTTATCGGTGTGTGAGTATTTGTGTGACTAATTTAAGGTGGTCGCAAGAAACGGTAGCCTTAAATAATCCTATGGAATTTAGAATTTATAAAATTTGATTGTTTCGTCATTTCGAACTTTTTCAGTTAAACCAATTTCCCAACTCAAATACTGTTTCATGGACTCAACTTGATCTTTTGCCTCAAATGGCTTAACAAATGAATCATTTATTTCCGTCAAAATATTATTGTCACCTTTACCAGTTGGATATCCAGCTAAAAACCAGGCTGAATTTCCTCCGTCAAGTAAAAATATCTGATCAGGAAATATATTTTTTATATCTTGGCTAGCAAAATTTTCCAATAGCGGCTCATCTGATGTCAATACTATTGGCTTAGTAGGGTCTACTTTTTCCAAAATATCGCATAGTCGTGATCTGACGCACCAATAAGCGCCATCAATATGGCGCTCAACATAATTTTTTCCGTAACTTAGATCGATTACGGTATAAAATTTTCTAGAAGAAAAAAGATTTTCAACGGAAATCTTAGATATTTTTTCCGCACTGGGATCATGAATCGAAATTAATTCTGCGCCCATTGTAAATTCGATATTCTTGTCAGCTGGATCTAGTTGAAAAATCTCTTTATAGCCCATTTGTCGAAGCCAAGATCCGGTTATTGCCGACCGAATTAGATAGTCATCATATAGAAGAATGCGCGCTGATTTTGAGGCTATGAAGGTATCTGTAGCCTGAATTAGCTGGCCCCCAGGAGAATAGATTGCGCCTTTTGGATGTTTCTCGTTGTGTTCATTTCGCATTCGAACATCGAACAAATAAGTCGTAGTAGGGTCATCCTTAGAGATCCAATTTTTATAACGCTCCCAATCGGCTGTCTTTATATTATATTTTTCTAGTATTTCTTTATTTAAATTTAAATTTCCACTAACAAGATTTAAGCCTGGGGTAAATTTTTGTGAATTTTTTTCAACTTCAAAGCCGGCCAATTTCCAGCCCATAGTGCCATTGCGAAGCGCCACCACTTTATTTTTTATATTAATATTTCGTAAAGACTGGGCCCCAATAATGCTGCGAGTCCGTCCGGCACAATTTACAATTATTGTGGTGTTGGGATTACTTATCATTTCAGGCAATCGTAAGGCTAACTCAGCCCCAGGAATGCTAAGAGAACTTGGAATAGTGCCGCGCTTGTGCTCTTCCGGTGTTCTACTATCAACGAGTAAAATGTCCTTACCTTGGCGCATCCACTCATTTAATTCTTCGGGTGAAATTGATGGCGTATTAAATTCATGCTCAATAAATTCTCCAAATGCCTTGCTAGGTGTATTAAATCCTGTGTACAGTAAATAACCCTGATTTGCCCACTCATCTAAACCACCTTTTAATTTTTTTAGTTGTAAGTACCCCATTTCCTGCAATTTATTTATTGTCCTATCGTTCAAGCGCTCATCGTCTGAGGCAACTACTATGCTTATATTTTTCTTGGGTAAAACATGATTTAGTCGCCATTCAATCCGGGAAAGCGGTAAATTAATGGACTGAAAAATATGCGGGGATAAGGAAAATAGCCCCTCTTCCCTTGGGTCTAAAATGACAACATTTGCCTCTTTTAAAAGCAGTTGATGCAATTCAAATGCAGATATTTCGCTTATCATTCTCAACTCTCGAAAGCTTTACTGCATTTTATTTAATTGATTAACATGATGCATGTAAAATTACTAAAAGTGGTTTTAATAAAGTATCAGCCACAAAATACCAGTCATGCACTTAATCGATGGATGCGCCAGATGTACTCACGAGATCTTTCCAAAACGCAACCTGATCTTTAATAAGATTTTGAAATCCAGCGGAAGACATTGGGGATGCAGGATCATATCCAGCGCCAATAAGTCTCTTTCTAATATCTGGATTTTGTATTGTCTTCATTGCATTTTGATGTAATGTTTCAACTATTGCATCAGGTGTACTTGCTGGAACTATCAAACCAAACCATACCGCAGTCTTCTCAAACCCCTTATAACCAAAAGATTCCATCGTTGGAATATCTGGAAGATCAGAAATCCTATTTAAAGTAGTAACAGCAAGTCCCCGTATTTTCCCTGCCTTCATTTGAGGTATGGCTGAAGCAAGTGAAGCAAATCCAAAATCAACATCTCCGGCCGCAATAGAAACGATAGCTTCGGCTGGACCTTTAAAGGGTATATGTTCTGCTGGAACACCAACTTGATTAACAAACAGGACGCCCGTTAAATGCTGCGTCGTTCCATTGCCAGGCGAACTGTAATTAAGGCGCTTCTTTGCCATCAACTCCACTAGCTCCTTGACAGTTTTAACGGGACTTGAAGCTGGTACAACAAGTATATTGGGCGTTGATGCTAGATAAGCTACCCCTTTAAAATCTTTAAGGGTGCTATAACTCACTTTTTTAAATAAAACGGGATTAATTGCTAGCGTTGCCGTTGAGCCAAGACCAAGTGTATAGCCATCTCCCGCAGCCTTTGCAACAAATCCAGTGCCAATCGAACCACCTGCGCCAGGCTTGTTATCCACAATAATATTTTGATTTAATAGCTTACCTAAATCAGGTGAAACAATCCTCACTAAAGTATCGTTAGCTGATCCTGGAGTATAAGCAACAACAATTGTTATCGCCTTATCTGGATAAGTTTGCGCACTTAATTTATGGGAACTAATAAGGAAAATTCCAATGCTAGCCAGCACTAAAGAAAAAACTTTTATGATCATTTTCATCCTAGTCCCCATATTTTTTCGTGTTAAAACTTAATTGTTAATGCCATCTTTTGTATTCTTATTGGGTGGAAAATGCTCGGTCTTACCACTTTCATCGAACTGCTCCCTATCAGTTTGCAACTCCAGAGCTCGCTCATAAAATCTAATTTGCCAAACTGGCACATCTCCATTACCCTGCACATGAATACTATGTATATCCTCCCCCGTCAAAGCAACTCCGACTCCAGGCCCTACTGATATTTCATCTATTTGCTTAAATCCAGCTTCATCTGCTTTATATAGCTTGTTTATCTCCACGCCGTCTAGGCCCACTAAAATGGCCCAGTTTTTATGATTATGTGGGGGACTTGTCTTTCCGGGCAGCGCAAGTGAAACGTAAAGGGCTCTCTCTGTGCCATCTTCCTTATTCAGCCTATACGCAACAAAGTCCTTAAATGTGCCCCTCTGTACAGGTTCAAATTCAGAGGTAACAAAGAGCTCAGGGAACTTTGCCAGCATAGATACCTCATCCTTCATCAGATTTAAGGCTTGACGTGAAACCCCATGCTCCTTTTCAATCTGTGTGACCTTATTCATTACTTCATCAACCAAACCTTGCCGCTTTGTTTTAATTTCTGCGAGTGTCATGCTCATGTCTAATCTCCTTTGTTATGCTGAATCTTCTCTGCCAAGATGCCATTAAAAAAATCAAAAATTGCTAATAACTATTTTTATAGTTAATATGAATTTAACATATAATTTTTAAGATTTTATTATTACTGTATTTTCAGTCAATCTATTAAAAATAAAACCATAAAATGCAATTTTTTATAAGAAATAAGTCTTTTTAAGTTTCCAGCTTTTCAAGCTCTGCTTTTACAAAATTAGTTCTTTGGGGCTCAGCACTTGGCGCAGAAGCCATAATTGCTATTATTTTTTTCCCAATAGCTTCAATATTTTCCCTATCTTTCGTGGCATCACTAAATCTTTGAATATTTAAAATTGAGTTTTGCGAGTAGCTCCTAAAAAAATTATTTGGATCTAAATGCATCATTGATGCCAAAAGAGGAATATTTTCATTCAGTAACGCCTGGGATAGGATTTTTCTAAAGAGAACAACACCCTTATCCCCTGAAAGTCGGTGCTCATCGACACGAGAAGCAATCTCACCTTGACCAACAATTGCTTCAAAATCACCAGGCAACATCTGCCGCTCTTTATACGTCCGAGATCCGGCTACCTGGCCACCCAAAAAATCAATCGAGTCATGTCCAACTTGCTCCATATTGCCCATATTGTCGGGGTCAATTGAAGGTCCAAACATTCGCCATCCAAAAATGATTGAATTTTCATTATCTACTGGAACATACCATCTAGCCATATGAACGCGGTGAAAAACTCTTCTTGCATTACCCTTTTCATATAAATAGGCGTGGTGACTTAAATTCGGTAAGATGCATTCATTAATCCTCCACCAAACTAATTTTTCCGACATTCTTCTTCCGGCAACAAATGCCATTGCAGTATTTTCACGAACCGCATGGTAATCAAGTACCGGTATGCCACTAAACGAAGGAAGAGTAAAAGAGTCAAAATCAACCTCTCCAGGTAATTCACCATCATAGAGACTCATTGGCTGATGCAAGGTAGCTGTATGCATTTGATCTGCTATATTTTCAATAACCTGTAACCAATTACAAGGGTAAATATTGGAAAAAGCGACCAATTCTGTTTTATTTTCCTTTGAAAAAGAATCCCATTCTTCGAATTCTGGAATGGTATCGGGATTTCCAAAATAGGCAAAGATTAAGCCATCTCTTTCAATAGTTGGATAAGCAGGCTGGCAAAACCGACCCATTACTCTCTTGCCACCATCTGGTTCAGATGGAATTTCAAGAATTTCTCCAGTTACGTCAAAATGTATACCGTGATAACAACACTTAATTCCACCTGATTCCTGAGTTACCCCAAACTCGAGGGAAGCCCCTCTATGCACGCAATGAAGTTGCATTAAACCAATTTGGTTCTTGCCATCTCTAAAAATAACAAGGTCTTCATTGAATATTTTTAATTTTTTTGGTAAACGTGTAACTTGTGATGCAAGTGAGACCGGCTGCCAAAAACATCTCATATACTCACCCAATGGAGTGCCAAAATTAGAATCCGTTAATAGGTCATCTGGCTTACTTTGCCTTCTTATCTTGTAGCCTTGATATGCAGTGGATGAATTTTTTTTCATATTTTTCATAAAATTATTTTTATTTTTCTTGGGCAATAGAATCAGAAATTTTTTCAGCCAGCATTAAGATGGGAATATTGGTGTTACTACTTATATGCATTGGAAGAACTGATCCATCAACAACACGTAATTTAGTAGTCCCAAAGACTTTGCAATTAATATCTACAACACTATTTTTTTCTAATCCCATTTTGCAAGTTCCAATAGGATGCCAGCAGGTATGTCCAGTTTCTTTTGCAAAATTCAGTAAATCATCATTTGAGCTTAATTGTTTTGTTGGTCGAATTTCTTTTGTAATTATTTTTTTTAAAGCTGAAGATTCAGCAAGTTTTCGAATGAGTTGTAGACCCTCAATAACTGTTTTTTGATCTCGCGCCGTATCAAGATAATTTGGCTGGACAATAGAGGGGCTATTAATATCCAAGGAATTTATATGCGCATATCCGCTTGAGTCGGGATAAATTCCATAAACTCCGATATGAAAAGCGGATCCAGGATCCAGACTAGCTCTAATTGCAGCTAAGTCTAGTCCGGATTTGCCAGATTCAGGAATTCTTCCCTCGGCACTCATAAGCGAAACCTGAATTCTTAGGTTTGGAATAGGTTCAAAATCATTGCTCCGTAAATATGCGGTAGATTTTAAGGTAGTCGTTGAAAAGATTCCTCTTTTAAATAATAAATAATTTAATAGTTGTATTCCTAATGAAAATTTATTCCCCATCATATAGTTAACTGTATCTTTATAGCTTGTCTCATAACAAATACGAGTCATAAAATGGTCCTGCAAATTCTCACCAACAAATTCATTTTCAAAAACCATAGGAATAGAATAATTATTTAATATCTTTGGATTACCCACCCCTGACAACTCAAGTAATTTAGGGCTTCGGATAGCGCCAGCGCACAAAATAACCTCTTTATCTGCTAACGCTTTATAAATTTGATTATTTTTTATATAACTTACGCCAATAGCCTGATTACCAGAAAATAAAATCTTATTAACTTGTGCATTCTTTAATATAGTTAAATTTTTCCGATGAGAAATATTGTCTAGATACCCCTTGGCCGCGCTAACTCTTTTTCCATTTTTTGAAGACAGCTGAAGATATCCAACCCCATCTGGAATATCAGCGTTATAGTCAATAACTCTTGGGTACCCATTTTCAATGCACGCCTTTATAAACAACTCTGAAATTTCATCTTTTTCAGCTAAAGCAGCGCCTATTGGGCCTCCACGGTGCCTTAAATTCGATGAACTAAACCGACAATCTTCTAATTTCTTAAAATAAGGTAAGCAGTCTTCATAGCTCCATCCGTTACAACCCAATGAAACCCAATCATCATATCGAATTGGATGCCCTCTAACAAAAATCATTCCATTAATAGCGCTTGAGCCACCGATACATTTACCGCTAATCCAATCAATTTTTCGCTGAAGAGTGCCGCTAGAAGGTTTTGTAATATCAGCCCATAAATTCTGTTTATTATTTAATAACTTTCCTACGCCCAATGGAATCGATAACGCCAAATCAGAGCTAATATCATCGCCAGCCTCAATTAAAAGAACTTGATTTTGATGATTCTCGCTTAATCTTGATGCAAGCACACATCCTGCGGATCCAGCACCAACAACGACGTAGTCAAATTGCATATAACCTAGTTGGTATTATTTGTATATTTACGATACTTATCTAGCTCCCTAACAGGAAACTTGAGTGCATCACGCCGATATGGTTCATTTAGGATCGCAGGATCAGTCATTATTTCAATTACTGAAGGTATAGATTGTTTAAAAGCATCCTTCACCGCCAACCCAATATCAGTAGCTTTATCAATTTGATAGCTTTTTGCTCCCATATCACCAGCAATTTGAGCAAATGATGGATTTTCTAAATCTGTATAAAAATAGCGCTTTCCAAAAAAATCATATTGATTTCGTCGTTCTGCCCCATAAACCTTGTTATTAAAAATAACAGTTACAAAATTGAGTTTTTCTCGAACTGTTGTCATTACTTCTTGTAAAGACATACTCCATGCGCCGTCACCAACTAATGCAAGGACTTTTTTATCAGGACTTGCTAGCGAAACACCCATTGCAGTTGGGTATCCAACTCCAATACCACCTAAGCTGCCTGCAGCAAACCACGATCTTGGTTTATCAAACGAAGTAAAGTAGGCATTAGCGCTCCCACTAATGTTTCCTACGTCAGCTACCACCGAAACTTCAGTACCTGAAACCGCTTTTGAGACCTCCCACAATGCGCGTCTAGGCGGAATCGGATCACCTTCGATATCAGACATTTCTTTTAATTTCTGAGACCAAGCATCCTTTTGCTCCTGAATATGTTGTTTTCTTGCTTTTGAATCAATTTCTAACTTACATCCAGTTAAAGCTTCATTAAGTTGATTAGTTACAGCCTTGCAGTCGCCAAGTAAGCCTAGGTTCATAGGCCTTAGAGAGCCTAACTCCAGGGGATTAATAGAGTTGTGTATTAATTTAGCGTGTTTAGGGAAAAAATCAATGCCATACTGCGGCGTTGTTCCAAACGAATTTAATCGGGAACCCAAAACTAGAATTAAATCGGATTCGGATAATAATCGCATCGCAGCTTCTGATCCTTGATAGCCAATTGGACCAACAGCCAATGGATGTGAACCATAAAAAGCATCGTTGTGCGCATAAACGCATGCAACAGGTGCTGTCAACATTTCTGCAAGGCGAGCAATAGAATCATGTGCTTCGCTGTCAATTGCGCCATGTCCTACTAATATAGATATTTTTTTACTTTGTTTAATTAGCTGAATAGCCTCTTTAATTGACTCTGCATCTGCCCCACCATAACGACCATTCGTTCGATAAAGCTCAGGAGAAAGTTCGTCTTCATCCCAGATTCCATAATAGGAATCTCGAGGTACATCAATTTGAACAGGCCCACGAAGACTAACCGCTGCACGAAAAGCACCACGTATTACCTCTGACATTCGATCCGGTCTATTTACTTGCAATTGCCATTTAACAACTGGGGCAAGCATACGCATTTGGTCAATTTCTTGAAACGCACCAGTCCCAATTGCAGAAGTTACGACTGATGGCGTAATAACTACTAATGGGGTGTGATTAAGGTATGCACTAGCCACGCCTGTTACTAAATTTGTAATTCCTGGTCCATTTTGACCAATGCAAACTCCAGGCTTTCCAGTTGCCCGAGCATAGCCCTCTGCCATAAGGGCTGCACTTTGTTCATGTCGGACTTGAATAAATCTGATTCCAGCCTCGGGAAAAAGATCTAAAGGGTCCATAAATGCAGAACCAACAATTCCACAAATATACTCTACACCTTCTAAGCGAAATGCCTCTACAAAAGCTTCGCTACCAGAAATCTTTCTTTTCATTTTTTTCTCTCTTTTATTTTCATTTGTTAATTATTTGCTACTAAATGCAAAATCTCTCTAATTCTTCGGGCAACTCGAACACACTCATCACTACTAATATCTCTAGGCCTAGCACTATCCAAAGTCAATATCTCAACTATCCTACCGGGGCGAGGTGACATGATAATTATTCGATCGGCAAGTTTTATGGATTCTTCAATGCTGTGGGTAATAAAAACAACTACCTTTTTGTTAAGCTGCCAAATACGCACTAGCTCATCTTGCATGCGCTCCCTGGTAAATGAGTCAAGAGCAGCAAATGGTTCGTCCATAAGTAAAATTGCAGGATCTACTGCCATCGCCCTTGCCAGGGCGACTCTTTGACGCATTCCACCAGATAGTTGGATTGGATACTTATTTTCAAACCCCTTAAGATCAATCAATTCAATGAAATAATTGACAATTTTTTGTCGTTCAGATTTGCCAAAGTTTCTTTGTTTTAAACCATACTCAATATTTTTGCTAATTGTCAGCCAGGGAAATAATGCATAGTCTTGAAACATCATAGTGCGATCAGGGCCCGGACCTAAGATAGGATTGCCAAGAACCTCTGCAAATCCTTTTGTAGGGAACTCAAATCCGGCAAGGATATTTAGTAAAGTTGTTTTGCCACAGCCACTGGGCCCTAATACACAAATAAACTCTTGATTCTGAATATTGAGATTTATTTTTTCTAATGCCAATACTTCATTAGTGCCGGATCCATAAATTTTTTCTAAATCTTTAATTTGAATTACGTTATCAGTCATTATTGATTGCCCAGTCTCCACCACGGCATGATAGTGGCCTGAATTAATCTAATGAGCGCATCTAGAAGCAAGCCAATTAGACCAATAACAACCATTCCTACAATTACATAATCACTTCGAAATAAATATCTCCCCTGGTTAATTAAGTACCCAAGACCTGACGTAGCAGCAACCAACTCCCCGGCAACAAGAGCCATCCATGCAATTCCAGTGCCAACGCGAAGACCAACAAACATCTGAGGTAATGCGGCAGGAAAAATAACCGTCATAATGATTGAAAATTTTGATGCTCCCAAAGTCTTTGCAGCTCTTATATATTGTGGGTCAACATCTCTGACGCCTTCCATTGTGCTTATTAAAATAGGAAAAACTGCGCCCAAAAAAATAATGAATTCATTTTGAACATTCGAAATACCAAACCATAAAATACTTAATGGTATCCATGCTAAAGGAGGAATTGGTCTAAAAAAATTCACTACGGGTTCAAAAGACCATGAAAAACTTTTAGAGGCTCCAAGCAGAGAACCTAATGGTATGGCCACCAAAAGAGCAACACCAATAGCAATAAAAACCCTAGAAAGACTAGCGTAAATATCTTTTTGAAGAGTTCCTTTTTGAATTAGCTCAACTGCGCCCGAAAAAACTTCAGTCGGCGGCGGAAGTTGCAGTGAAATTGTGCTGCTATTCTCGCTTACAAGTTGCCAAATAATAATAAGAAGGGCCAAAAGCCAAAGTCTAGCAACGGACTTCAATGCTTTTTTTATTTGCAATTCATTCCCCAAATTCCATTTAAAACGCTTACCAAGTATTTTTATTGATTAAATAATTTAACTCGGCTTAAATGTTTTGCCAGCGAAAGTCCATGGGCGAATTAAGTCACCAGGACCTGGAAAATTCTGCTTACCCATTTCCATCACCCCATAAGGAGGATAAGGTGGTTGCCCTACCTTTCCTGCCCAATTTGATGGCATAAAGGGGGCTTTTTTGGGCACTGCCCACCCTAATTGGTTAAATGTTTCAGCAAGATATTTAGGCCGTAATACAGCCTTAAAATCTGCCTCGGTATAGCGGCGCTTTAAGACTCCAGCGTCAGTCATAATTCCAGATTGATATAACTCCAGTGGTATCCATAAACCTCCGGTATCCTCAAAAACATAATTTCGAGTGGGCTTAGGATTGAGCACATGGATTTGAACATCACGCTCAATTAATTTAATATCACGCCCCCTTTGAGATGGATCAGCAGCAAAATCAGAAATTGCCTCTTTTGGCTTATAACGAGCAATTAATTGCGCCTCCATAAAGCTATCCGCGTAAGCCTGAACTACGTCGGGAGCATTTTCTTCAATTTCCCCACGCATATAGGAGTAACCATTAAATATCTCATAATTATTAATGAGGTCAAAAATGCGTGCATTTTTAAGAAACTCATCCATGAGCATCACATTGGGTTCCCAGATCCCGACTATATCTATCCCTTGAGGCATCATAAGAATATCGGCAGGCGCAGTATTTTTAATAACATAATCTTTGCCTTCTTCAAGCCCATACACCTTTACTGCAATTAAAAATGCGAGGTGGGTTGTGCTTCCAATTGTGATGCCAACTACAGCAGGCCGTCCAAGAACTTTTGCACCTTTTAATTCTGAAATGCTATTTTTTAAGGGGGAGTCCTTATGGCATAAAAAAGCCTGTCTTTGAGTAGGATAGCAAGCAATTGCAGCAGTGGGGATTTTTTTATCTATAACCTGCAATAAGCCTAAAGAGCCTGCTTGGGCAACTTGAACGCGCCCTGGCATGTATACCTCATTCATCAGGCTGGCAGCAACAAAGGGGCTATATTCAGCCTCGATGCCTCTTAGCTCCATTAACTTTTGCTGGCGCATTAAAAAAAGGATTATGTTCCCCTCCGACCAAAGAGGGTTCCATGCAATTTGAAGTGGCCACCAACCTTTAGACTTTAGCCACGCAACAGATTTATCAGAAATTTTTCGGTAGGGAGTTGGCCAGCCCCATTGCGTAAAAGTGCTAGTTTGGGCGAACGAAGATGTTGAACCAAGCATCAGAGACGAAAGCCCTGCTGAAGCTGTCAAACTTAAGCTTTGCTCTATAAAAGTACGTCTAGAGTTCTTTTCTAATTTATTTAAATCAGATATACCGCTTAATTTCTTATTTGTCATATCTCCCCCCAAAAATTTAATGAATTAGTTTTTCATTTTTTTAAATCTAACAGAAATTTTATTAAAGTCAATATTGAGATAATAAATCTCATTTTTTGCAAAAATTGATTAAAATAAGTAAAATATCAATAGGTAACTATCAAAACTAAGGGCAGATGAAAAATAAAATTACTGGATATGACGAATTTATAAGGGAAAGTACTAACTCCTCTAAGGACTCCGCGATCACAAGAGCTATTGAAATTCTATTTGCACTTAGTAGCTCACCAGAACCTCTATCGGCGATTGGTGTTTCAGAAAAATTAAAAATACCTAAAGCATCGATTCATAGACTAATGGTTCATTTAGAGTCAATTGGAATTTTAGAAAGAGAGCCTGGAAGTAAAAAATTTATAACAGGGCAAAGGTTAAACAACTTAGCAATAGAAACCTTAATTAACTCTCCAAATAAATCAATACGCCATTCAATCCTTGAAGCGCTAGTGAGTGATTTAAGAGAGACTTGCAACATCACGGCTCTTGCTGGAAATAAAGTGATTTATATAGATCGAGTTGAATCACAATGGCCCCTAAGAATTCATTTGCAGCCTGGATCTATAGTGCCAATTTATTGCGGTGCAAGCGGAAAACTTTTTTTAAGTTATATGCCAGCACAGCAAAGACGAAGAATTTTAAACTCTATAACTCTTGTTAAATATACCGAGCACACAATAATCAATATAGAAAAAATTGAAAAAGAATTAAAAAAAATTCGTTCACAAAACTATGGCTTAGATATCGAAGAGTTTATGCAAGGTCTAATTGGTATAGCGGTTCCAATTTTTAATCGTAATAATAAGATATGCGGAACCGTATCAATCCATATACCAACTGTCCGCCATGATCTATCAGAGGCGATTGCGTGCATTCCAAGGCTCAGAATTGCTGCCCAGAAAATAAGTCAAACTTTTTCGCGAGAGGATATTTAATTTGACCCCAAATTAATTTATCGAAAATCGTTCAATTTACCAGCAGTAGTTATATAACCAAAACAATTATTTGTTAATATTTTTGAGAATTTTTTGCATTTCTTCTAAATCTTGATTCATTACCACCAATGTATCAGATTGGGGCACATAGCTTTTTTCCGATGCAAAAGAATCCTTCAAGTAGGCTTTATATTTTGGTAAATTAACTATCTTATTTAAAGCTTGAGATATAACTGCTATTTTTGCAGGATCAGTGCCAGCCTTAATAATTAGCGCTCTTCTTTGGGGCAGTGTAACGTTATATCCAACCTCCTTAGATGTTGGAATTTCTTTAAAATCATTTAATCGCTCGGCACTGAAAAAGATGATTGGTCTCATTTGCTTTGACTCTACAAAGCTAGCCACATTGCCGGCTGGCGAATACAGGGCATCAACGTGCCCTCCAATTAATGCTGCGTACCTCTCTCCAGGCTTTGCATAAGGAATTACATTTATCTTCAATCCTTTGGATTGTAGATAACTCATCGTAATATCATCCGTACTTCCAAGTCCAGAAATTGCTATTGAGACAGGGCTATTTTTTGCTGCTTGCTCAAAACTCTTCCAATTATTAAATTTATCACCTGAAACATATAGGCCTGAAGGAAGTTGAATAACTATGCCTAAGTTAATAAAATCATCAATTTTCCATTTCGGCTGCTGGGTAGCTAAAAGAGCAAAATTATCCCACGCCAATAAGAGCAAGGTTTGACCATCAGCTGGATCAGATAATAACTTTTGCATACCAATATTTCCAGTTGCTCCGGGCATATTAATTACGGGTACTGATATTTTTAACTCCTGCTCTAATTGATTGGCAATTAGCCTTCCAGTTTGATCTGATCCGCCTGAGGGACCCCAGGGGATGATTAATTGAATGGGCTTTGAGGGATATTTATCCTGGGCCCAAGAGTATTGCCCAAAACATAAGCTGGCTATAAAAAAGAAAAATACGAAATAGCTCTTTATCTTATCAATCATTATTAACCCCAAATTTTTAATGCATTAACTTATTAACCCTCTGTTGCCCTAACCATTGCCGATGTCCAGCCGCCATCAACAGTAAGAACTGTGCCAGAAATAAAATCCGAAGAGTTAGAGCAAAGAAAAAAAACTGCATCTGCAACTTCGCTTGGCTTACCCCATCTGCCTACATTATTTTCTTTCCCCCAAACTGCAGCCAATTCATTATCAGCTGCAAATCCTGAATTTAGTGGTGTATCAATCAACGCAGGAGCAACTGCATTAATATAGATATTTTTACCGCGCATATCCAAAGCAGCAGCTTTAGTAAAGGCAATTTCGCCACCTTTAGAGGCGCAATATGCCACTCTCTCTGGTCTTCCAAATAATCCTGCTACCGATGAAATATTAACAATCTTACCTTTTCCATTTTTTAACATGTATGGAATGACTGCTTTGCAACACAAAAATGGGGCTGTTAAATTAACGTCTAAAGTACGACGCCATTCTTCTTCTGTTTGCTCTAATAATGGATTGATAAATCTTATTCCTGCATTGTTAACTAGAATATCAATACGCGAATATTTTGCAAAAGTTTGATCTGCCATCTTGGCAACATCACTGGAGTTTGAAACATCTGCCTTAACTGCGAAGGCATTTCCTCCGCCCTTCAGAATTTCTGAAACTGCTAAATTTGCAGATTCTAAATTTATGTCGGCAATTACTACAGTAGCTCCCTCGCTAACTAATTTTCCAACAATTGCCCGGCCTATTCCTACGCTTCCACCGGTAACGATTGCTACCTTATTTTTGAGTTCCATAATTTTTCATTTTTAAAATGGTATTGATCCCGCAAAAGTAGTTCTATGCATTTTTCTCCGTAAAGGGGGAGCATAGTCGCTGACTGCTAAATGCTGTGTGGAGCAGTTATCCCACATTATTAAATCATTAGCTTTCCATTTATGCCGATATACAAAATCTTCTCTAGTGCATAACTTGTCTAACTCTTGAAGGATTTTCTTACTTTCTGCCTCAGGGACTCCTTCTATTTTAGTAACGCACAATGGACTTAAATATATGGACTTCCTACCTGTTACAGGATGGGTTCGAATAATGGGATGGTTTTCAGGTGGCCTCTTAATCTGTTCATCTGTAAATTTAACTGCGGTTATTGTGTCTTTGGGGGCATCATCATAGGCTTTAGTCATTTTATGAAGCGCCTTTAGATCTCGTAACTTAATCTTCATGTCTTCACTTAAAGCATCATATGCTGCAAAAGTACTGGCAAATAAAGTATTTCCGAGAGAATTCCCTTTTGAATCATATGGAACCTCTAATGCATAAAGTGCCGATCCAGCGCTTGGCGTTTTTAAATAGGAGGTGTCTGTATGCCAAGTAGCTACGCGCTCAGTGTCAGCAAATCCTATTGGCTTACCGTTTTCAATAATATTTGATAGAAGAAGAATCTCTGGGTGGTCTTCCAGTAAATACTGCTTTAAAGAATGAATTTCTAATGATCCAAAGCGCTTACTAAAATCGACATGCACTTTTGGTGAGATTCTTTGATCATGAAAAACAAGTAACGAGTATTCATAGTATGCGTCCTTTATTTTGGAAAAAGTTTTCTCATTTATGCCCTTAGAAAGATCAATTCCGCTGATTTCGGCTCCAAAATAAGGGTTTAAGCGCTTTATTTGAAATGAACTATTTGTTTCGCTACTCATATTGCCCCCATTTATATTTTTAGGGTTAACCCCTAATTTTATTTGGTGGATTCAAACACGAAGTGCAACTTTGAACAACTAAGCCTAGTGGCTAAGGATATCTTAGTATCCATAGCTTCTAGACCAGCAAGTCAAAGTAGCCATGACCTATCAACACCTTAGCCAAGAAGAACGATATCAGATT
>NZ_JAJVCR010000015.1:0-28745 GCF_021395195.1 Polynucleobacter sp. IMCC 29146
AATCTGATATCGTTCTTCTTGGCTAAGGTGTTGATAGGTCATGGCTACTTTGACTTGCTGGTCTAGAAGCTATGGATACTAAGATATCCTTAGCCACTAGGCTTAGTTGTTCAAAGTTGCACTTCGTGTTTGAATCCACCGAAGTTTATAATGGCTTATTAGACTATTTGCGTGGACATTTCGGGTTGCTTAAACAAATAACGATTGGAATTGACGCCGCAAACATCAGGCTTGGAGGAGGTGTTACCCACCTATCCGAGATTCTTGCTGGAGTTGATATTCATGCCCTCAATATTGGCAAAATTATCGTCTGGGCAGGCAAAAAAACGGTCGAACAGTTGCCCAGCTATCCTTGGCTACAAAAAATCTCACCACCACCACTTGATGGCAATTTATTTTCTAGGGCATTTTGGCAGGCATTTCGATTATCCAGTGCTGCCAAAGCTCAACATTGCGATGTGTTGTTAGTACCTGGCGGTAGTTATGTGGGCAACTTTAAACCGGTAGTGACGATTAGCCAAAATCTGCTGCCATTTGAGTGGACTGAAATTGTGCGTAATCAATCCATCTTCACAACCATCAAGATGCTGATTTTGCGCAAAGTGCAAAGCTATAGTTTTCGTCGCTCAGACGGAGTGATCTTTTTAACGCAATACGCTAAAGATCGGGTGTTATCGGTAGTGGGCAATATCTGTGCTTTAACGACGGTGATTCACCACGGATTTAACCGCCGCTTTGATCGGGCGCCAAAGCCTCAACGACCTATGAATGATTATTCCTTTGATGAGCCTCTTAACATTCTGTACGTATCAAACATTGATGCCTACAAACATCAAACTGAGGTAGTAGAAGCAATCGATCAATTGCGTCAAAAAGGCTTCCCCATTTCGCTCACGATGATTGGCCCAGCGATTCCCAGATATTTAAGTCAACTCAATAGCGTTCTTGATCGGCGCGATCCGCAGCACGCCTGGGCTAAATACTTGGGGCAAGTTCCTTATGAGGATTTACCTGCCTATTACCAAAAGGCAGATATCGGCCTATTTGCCTCTAGTTGTGAGACTTTTGGCATTATTTTGTTAGAAAAGATGTCAGCTGGATTGCCCGTTGCCTGCTCTAGTAAAAGCGCCATGCCTGAAATTTTAAAAGATACTGGTGTGTATTTTGATCCAGATAATGTGATCGATATTGAGTTGACACTCGAGCGCTTTATTTCTCAAGAGCAATTGCGCGCAGATAAAAGTGCAGCTAGCTTTATTGAATCTAAAAATTACCAATGGGTAAAATGTGCTCAAGAAACGTTTGCATTTGTTGCCAATATTGCGAGGAAAAACCCATGAAAGTTTGTATCTTAGGTGCGAATGGCATGCTGGGAAATGCCCTAATGTATTCTTTAACATCTACTCAAGACTATCAAGTATTGGGCGCGGTACGTAATGAAAGCGCTAAGCAGTTTTTCCCGCCACAGATTGCTAAACACATTGTGACTGGTATTGATGCACAAGATATTGCATCCATTAGAGATTTTTTGGAAGTAAAAAAGCCAGATGTGGTGATTAATAGCATTGGCATTGTCAAACAAATTGACAATGGCGCTGATCCCATTCGCGCCATTGAATTTAATGCCATGTTGCCCCATCAGCTATCAAAGATCTGCCAATCGATTGGCACACGCTTAATTCACATTAGTACGGACTGTGTGTTTTCAGGAAAAAAGGGGGCCGCGTATTTAGAAAGTGATAGTCCTGATCCAGTCGATTTATATGGCAGAACCAAGCTTTTAGGAGAGTTAGGAGACGCCCCACATGAATTGACCTTGCGCACTTCCTATATTGGTAATGAATTTGAGAGCACCAATGGCCTTTTGGAGTGGTTTTTAGCGCAAAACGGGCCGATTTCTGGCTATACCAAGGCTATTTACTCTGGCTTGCCAACGGTGATTTTGGCAGATTTGATTCGCGATCAGGTGCTTAAAATACCCCAATTGCATGGTCTGTACCATGTATCGTCTAGCCCCATTTCAAAATATAATTTACTCAATTTAGTGGCTACCGTCTTTGAGAAGAACATCATCATCAATCCCGATGATCGATTAACCATAGATCGATCTTTAGATTCGACTCGGTTTAAAGATGCCACAAGATTTGTTGCCCCCAGTTGGGAGCGCATGATAGAGAAGATGCACCAAGATCGGATAGCGCATGTTTAAAGACAAAGTATTGCTCATTACTGGGGGAACTGGTTCATTTGGGAATGCCGTACTCCAGCGGTTTTTAGATACCGATATTGCTGAAATTCGCGTCTTTAGTCGGGATGAGAAAAAACAAGAAGACATGCGCTTGGCCTTAAAAAATCCCAAGCTCAAGTTTTACATTGGCGATGTGCGTGACTATTCCAGTATTCATGATGCCCTGCATGGTGTCGATTATGTGTTTCATGCCGCGGCATTAAAGCAAGTACCATCGTGTGAGTTTTACCCCATGGAAGCAGTGCAAACCAATATTTTGGGCGCAGAAAATCTGATGCGCGCGGCCATTGCACAAGGCGTAGAGCGCTGCATTTTGCTCAGTACTGATAAAGCGGTCTACCCTATTAATGCTATGGGCATTTCTAAAGCGATGATGGAAAAGCTGATGGTGGCCAAATCTCGTTTATGTGATCCCCAAAAGACAGTCTTATGCGCCACTCGCTATGGCAATGTGATGGCTTCACGCGGCTCGGTGATTCCGCTGTTTTTAAAGCAGATATTGAGCAATCAAGATATCACTATTACCGATCCGAATATGACTCGCTTTTTGATGTCCTTGGAAGATTCGGTAGAGTTGGTACTCTTTGCTTTTCATCACGCTAAACCTGGCGATATCTTTGTCCAAAAATCCCCTGCCTCGACCATCATGGATTTAGCTCAAGCGATGAAAAATCTCTTCTCGAGCACCGTGAATATTCGTACGATCGGCACCCGCCATGGCGAGAAACTCTTTGAGAGCTTGGTATCGCGCGAAGAAATGGCCAGAGCTCAGGACTTAGAGGGTTATTACCGTATTCCAGCCGATACTCGTGATCTTAATTACGATAAATTCTTTGTTGAAGGAGAGCTCGATTTATCCACCATTGAGGATTACACCTCGCACAATACACAGCGCCTTGATATTGCTGGTGTGCAGAGCACTTTAGAAAAACTGAGCCTGATTCAAGGCGCACTAAAAGAAGCATCCAATCAGAAAGCATCACATGGCTAAGCTTAAGGTAATGACCATTGTCGGAACGCGGCCAGAGATTATTCGCCTCTCGCGAATTACTGCCAAACTAGATCAGTATTGTGATCATATTTTTGTGCATACCGGACAAAATTATGACTATGAGCTCAATGAAGTTTTCTTCAAAGAATTAGAGATTCGCCGCCCGGATGTGTTTTTAGAGACTGCCGGTAAAACTGCTTCGCAGACCATTGGCCAGGTCATCATGGCCGCTGATGAGGTATTTGAAAAATACCAACCGCAAGCTTTGCTGCTATTAGGTGATACCAATAGTGCTTTATCAGCTATTGCAGCAAAGCGCCGCCGCATACCGATTTTTCATATGGAAGCGGGTAATCGCTGTTTTGATGCCCGGGTTCCAGAAGAAATTAATCGACGCATCATTGATCACGTAGCCGATATCAATATGCCCTATAGCGATATCGCACGCGAATACTTAGTTAAAGAAGGTTTGCCACCCGATCAAATTATTAAAACGGGCAGTCCGATGCGCGAAGTCATTGAGTATTATTTGCCCAAAATTAAAGCATCCAAAATTTTATCCACGCTCAAATTACCAGCGCAAAAATACTTTGTCGTGAGTTCGCACCGAGAAGAAAATGTAGATTCGCCAGCAAATCTGACAAAGTTTGTGCAGCTTTTAAATCAGGTGGCTGAGCGTTACCAAGAACCTGTCGTAGTTTCTACCCATCCTCGTACCCGCATTCGTTTAGAGCAATTGAACATTCCGGTCAATCCTTTAATTCAGTTTCTTAAGCCTTTTGGCTTTTTTGATTACGTGCATTTGCAAATGTATGCGCATTGTGTGTTATCCGATAGCGGCACCATTTCGGAAGAGTCCTCGATTTTGAATTTTCCTGCGCTCAATTTACGGGAAGCTCATGAGCGGCCAGAAGGATTCGAAGAGGCTGCCGTCATGCTAGTGGGCCTTAATCCAGAGCGTGTTTTGCAAGGCATCGAGATTGTCAAAGATCAGCCGCGCGGCCAAGAGCGGTTACTGAATATCGTGCAATCGTATGCCCCCCAAAATCTCTCCGATAAGATTTTGCGCATTATTCTGAGTTATACCGATTTTGTTCAACGTAAAACTTGGAAAAATCAGGTGTAATGAATTTGCGCTCTACTGCCTTTAACTACATTAAGTATTGAGCGTGAATTTACTCATCATTACCGATGCTTATGCGCCATCTCGCACCTCTGCCGCAGTTCTGCTAAAGGACTTAGCGCTACAATATATTCAAGAGGGGCATCAAGTCAGCGTAGTGGTGCCTAGCGCCAAGCAAGCAAAGCCCGTTCATATTTATGAAGAAGGTGGCGTGCAGATTGTGGCAGTCAAAGCATTTCGTACCAAAGATATTGCTTACTTGCAAAGAGTATTAGCCGAATGGATCAATCCCTACTTCATGGGCTATCGACTCTTTCGCTCGCAGCAGTTTAGGGATCTAAAAATCGATGGGGTTATTTGGTATTCACCATCCATTTTTTGGGCTCCTTTAGTCAAAAGATGCCAACACTTTTTTGCTTGTCGCTCGTATCTCATTTTGCGTGATCTCTTTCCAGATTGGGCTTTAGATTTGGGCTTACTCAAAAAAGGGCCGATCTTTTCCTTTTTTAAGTACATCGAGCAAAAGCAGTACGCGCAGGCGAGCGCAATTGGTGTTCAATCTGAAAATAATCTGAGCTATTTTCAAAAGCACTTTCCACAATTTGCTCATAAAGCCCAAGTGCTGTGGAATTGGATAGCACCCTCAAGTAATACGCACTGCTCAATCCAAATTCACAATACCGCTTTGCATGATCGTAAAGTAGCGGTGTATGCAGGCAATGTGGGCGTGGCCCAAGGCAAAGATGCTTTATTGGCAATGACCCAAGCCTTGCATGAGGCAGGATTGGGGGTTGTTTTTGTTGGTAGAGGCAGTGAAATGCGCGCCATGCAAGAGGAGGTAAAAAATCAGGGCCTGGTAAACGTACTCTTTTTTGATGAAATTGCCTCTGATGAAATTGAAGCGCTATACCGTCAGTGCTCTTTAGGTTTATTAGCGCTAGATCCTCGTCATACTACCCACAATATTCCCGGTAAATTTTTGTCCTATATGCAATCGGGGATTCCGGTTCTTGCATTAGTCAACCCAGGAAATGATTTGGAAAAGCTGATCCCGCAATATCAAGTCGGAGCAGTCTGCACGGCAATCTCACCAGCAGTCTTTAATGAGTGTGTTGGGAAATTGCTTGCACAACAAGATCGTAACCCTTTAGGACACATGCAAGAGCATTGCCAGCAATTGATACGCGACTACTTTTTGCCTCAAAGGGCTGGCGTTCAAATTGTGAGTCAACTATCAAAAGCTTGAACGATCTATATGCAAAATACGTCCGATACTTTGAAAAATTTACTCCATTGTAAAATTTGTGCAGGTGAATTAAATCCGCCCATGCAGGTCAAAGAAGAAATGTTTGGTATGGGAGATATCTTTGAGTATGCCCAGTGCAAACAATGTGGATGCTTGCAGTGCCTCAATATCCCCAATAATTTTGCCAAATACTATCCTGATAATTACTACAGCTTAGGTCCGGTGACTGGCAAGCTTTCATGGCGAGAGCGAGTAAGGCGAGATGTCACTTGTAAGTTTGTATTACGGCGTCCAGCTTTTATGGACGACTGGTTTAAGCAGTGGGTAGAGGAGCGCAATGTACTTGAGGTTTATCACCGTATTGGCGTCAGACCTGGGCACTCCCTGTTGGATGTTGGCTGTGGCGGCGGTAGGCATGTGCAAGATTTACGGGTTGCAGGAGTAAAAGGGGCTTTAGGTGTTGATCCTTTTATTGAGGCAGACGTTTACGATGATGGCCAATTATTAGTCAAAAAAGGATCGCTCGAAGATATTGCTGGAAAGTTTGATTTCATTGCTTTTCATCACTCTTTTGAGCATATTGAAGGCCAGCAAGCTACGTTTGATGCGGCAGTAAGCTTACTAAAACCGGGCGGCAAAATTTTGATTCGTATTCCAACGGTTACTTCCGATGCCTATGAGATTTATCGTGAGAAGTGGCTGCAATTAGATGCACCACGTCATATTTATCTGCATTCACATCAAAGTATTGCCTTAATCGCGCAAAAGGCGGGCATGCAGCAATTCGACTTGTGGTGTGATTCTGCAGCGGGCCAATTTATTTTTAGCGAACAATATCGACAAGGCATTGCCTTGTTTGATGAGCGTAGCTATATGAAAAATCCCAAAGAGTCTATTTTTAGACCAGAACAGATTGAGGAATATCAAAAACGCGCACAGGCATTAAATAAAATACTGCGCGGAGATCAAATTTGCATTGTTTTTGAAAAGCCAAACTAATTGAACTGAATACGTGTTGCATGATCTTGACAAGGTAATTTTCAGATTAATCCTCTGAGTCTTGCTTGGCAAAAAGCGGCAATAGTAAAAGCCTCTTCAATCTTTCCTTCGATCATCATTTTTTCGAACTCGGCGATAGTAACTGATTCTATTGCCTCTACACCCTCATCTAGTTGGGGTAATCCAGATAAAGACTTTAAGTGACTAATGTATAGGTGCGAGCCATTGGCAAATAGATTAGTCGATCCATAAACAAATCCTAGGGGAATGAGTTCGCCCACCTCGCCGCCGATTTCTTCAAGTAGTTCTTGACGAGCGGTTTCCTCAAGCGAAGCATTTTCATCAATCGCTCCGCGAGGTATTTCCAAGATAGTTTTGCGTAATGGGTGCCGAAAGTGGCGAATCAGAATGATTTTCTGCTCGAATATTGGTAATACAGCCACCCCATGATTGATGCGATTCATGACTCGGGTGTGTAGCCGAATATCCCCATCTGAAAACTGTAGTGCATCACGAATAACGGTAACCCAGGGATCTTGCGAGATAATGCCTACATGAGACCCTGAAGCGGGTAATTCTAACTTGAGATTATTTTCAATTGATCTTAATTCTGCCTTGAAAATCTGTTCAGGGTCTAAAACGATTTGAACGCTCTCTGTGTTATTGCTAAATAGCCCTGGATTATGTTTAGCAAAATCGAGGTATATAGATATGCGCTTGAGGAAATTGTCGTCCATAAGAATAGATCTGATAAATTAAAAATTACCTACTTTGCCAAAGGCAATTAAAAATACACCTGCACTAATACAGGCTACCCCAATCCATCGTATAGCACTAATGGCCTCTTTTAGAAAAATGGCGCCAATCAGCACGGAAAAAACAATGCTCACCTCCCTAATAGCCGTCACACTACCTACTGGGGCATGGAGTAAAGACCAAATAAAAATGGCAAAGGATGTTAGCCCCAAAATACCGGTGAGTAAGGTATTTTTCCAATCAATGTACCAAGCTCGCATGGCTGAACCTTTGGTTGCATATAGTGCATATGCAATAAATACCAGCCCATCCCAAAATACTAAATGTGTTGTAAAGGAAAATGCGCTCTGACTAATCCGAACACCATAGGCATCAATGACTGAATAGAGGGCTACGGTAGCCGCTGCAAATGCAGCTAAGGTAAAAATGAAAGCACTCACCTTCTTTTGTAAGCCGTCTGTAACTAAAAAGCATACACCCAAGGAAATAATGCAAATACCAAACAGCGATACCCATCCCGGCCTTTCGTCTAAAAATGCAAATGCAATGAGGGTGGCCAAGATAGGGCATAAGCCTCTGGCTAAGGGATAAGCAAGGCTGAGCTGGGTATCGCGATAAAGACGAGCCAGAGCAACCTTATATCCAAAATGAATGAGGACAGAAATCGCCACAACCCCATAGGCTAAGGAAGGTAAAGGCGGAGCAATAAACAATAAAAGACCACAGATCATGGTTGTGGTGATATTCATACCGCCTATAGCAATCACTTGATCCGCATTGGCTTTGATCAAAGCATGCCATGATGCGTGCAATAGAGCTGCGGCAGTTAATACTAGAAGGACTATAGGATCCAAATATGATGGATAGTGAAAGTAGGGCGCGCTCTACTGATTATTGAGATAGTAGCGGGGCGTCTTTCACCGAGTAGACTGCTTCACCTCTCCAGGGCTTGGTAACGGTAATTCGGTTTCGCGCTGCAGCTAAGAGCAGCTCTGCTTCACACTCTAAATAAAATTTATCTAAATCTGGTTCGGCTAAAAATAAGGTATCAAGATCGACACTGGCAAATTGATTAAAGAATAGGCAGGACATGGCCGAATCTTTTGCCTTAATGAATTTGAAATGGGCATTACGCGCAGCAAGTAGTTCATTAATAATCTTAATCGCTTTATAGACTAAATTTGTGTCATGAAAGGCCACAATACAATCATGCTTAAAAAATTTCTCGGCATGAATATAGTCACGAAAACAGGCCCAGTCAGTATGCTCACCATCTATAAAAATAAAATCATAGACCTCCCCTTTTTTGGGGTATTGGCTTATCGACCCATCAAAGACTTCTAATTTTTCTGTATTAAACCCATGGGACTGAAGATTTTTAATCATGGTGTCATGTGTGATTCCGGAGTAATCGTACTTTGCCCCGCGTTCATCGGGTTGCTGGCGCTCACGCTCATCGATAGAGAGAATTTTGCTGCAGTTGGCATCCGCTAAAAACGGGGTCATAGAGCCCCCCAAATAAGAGCCAATCTCTAAAAATGTATAGGAGGGTAATTGCCCCAGTAATTGCTTGATTTTCAAAAGTACTTCTTTATCTGCAATCGATGTTTGGGAGCTAATAGGAAAGGCAGAAGGGGTAATTACAGTCATAAAGAGGCTTTTAAGCTAATTTTGAGGGTTTTAGGGTTATTGGTGGGCTATCTTTTTACAAATTATAGGCTTGGAGGGTCTTTTTTTGCTCAAAATACCGATTACTGCCCAATTTTTATTATTTTCAGATTATGAAATGGTTTTTGATCTCAAAGTAAAATTTCGACACTTATTTGGCTATAAATCGGATGTTTTTTGAGGCGGGGGGGGTAAATTACATCAATACGCTTCGTTTATAATTATTTATTGTATTTTTAAGCATTTAGCTCCTACAGTCGACCCTAAAACGTCTTTTCCTACCCTCTTTTTTTGATCATCCCACCCATGCATACCGACATATTTTTCAAAGAAGTCATTGAAGTAGCCAAACAAATCGATACCCAGGCGATTGAGAATTTGGCATTAGAGCTTAAAGCGTTGCGAGATCGCGGAGGAAGACTTTTTATATTGGGTGTTGGAGGTAGTGCTGGCAATTGCAGCCATGCAGTCAATGACTTTCGCAAGCTGTGTGGAATTGAGGCTTATGCCCCCGTAGATAACGTTTCTGAATTGACGGCACGCACCAATGATGAGGGTTGGGAGACGATTTTTTCTGGCTGGCTCAAGGTAAGTAAGGCCAATAAAAATGATGCCGTATTGGTATTTTCAGTGGGCGGCGGGAATTTAGAAAAAAATGTGAGCCCCAATATTGTTGAGGGTTTAAAGCTCGCCAAAGAACGTGGTCTGAAAATTTTTGGTGTCGTGGGACGAGATGGTGGCTTTACCAAGCAAGTGGGTGATTGTGTAGTGGTGGTGCCAACTGTAGATGCCTCGCGTGTAACCCCCCATGCAGAAGCATTCCAGGCGGTTGTATGGCATTGCTTGGTTTCAAACCCAATATTGCAGCAAATGGCAACCAAGTGGTAATAAGCACCTAGGCCTAGAATTTTTTTGAATAATCGAGCGCTTTTTTTAGATCGAGATGGAGTAATTAATCACTCGATGGTGAAAGATGGCAAGCCGTTTGCCCCGACCCATTTTGATGACTTTGAGATTTTGCCTGGAGTCAAGGAGGCTTTAATAAAAAGTCGTCAAGCGGGACTTAGGAACATTATTGTGACAAATCAGCCTGATCTTTCCACCGGAAAGATTAAGCAAGAGCAGTTTGATTTAATTCAGAGCTACTGTTTATCGGAGTTAGAGATCGATGCGATTAAGGTATGTCCTCATACTGAGCTTGATAATTGCGACTGTCGCAAGCCCAGGCCTGGATTGATTACTCAGGCAGCAAGTGAGTTTGGAATTGATATTGGCAGTAGCTATATGGTAGGTGATCGTTGGCGCGATATAGAGGCGGGGCAGGCGGCAGGTTGTAAATCTAATTTTTTTATTGATTATGACTATCAAGAAAAGCGCCCCGATCCTCCATACATCGTCATTCGTTCATTAGCAGAAGCAGTGCTGGTGATTCTGGAAGAGATTGAATTATTAAAGTTAAGGAAAAAACATGAGTTCAGTAGACAAGTTAAAGGTTAAGTTATTCGCCGATGGTGCCGATCTTGCGGGCATTGCCGAGATGGCAGCCAACCCCCTTATTGGTGGGTTTACAACCAATCCCACTTTAATGCGTAAAGCTGGCATTACGGATTACAAGGCCTTTGCTCTTAAGGTTCTCGAGATTGTTCCGATGCTACCAGTCGCTTTTGAAGTCTTTGCAGATGATTTTCCAACAATGGAAAAGCAGGCCAAAGAAATTGCTTCCTGGGGTAAAAATGTCAATGTCAAAATTCCAGTGACCAACACCAAGGGTGAGTTTTGTGGGCCGCTCGTAAAAGTCTTATCTGATGCTGGCGTGAATGTGAACGTCACGGCTGTAATGACTTTGGATCAAGTGAAAAAGATTGTGGATAATTTAAACGTTAATTCTCCGGCAATTGTTTCAGTCTTTGCTGGTCGAATTGCTGATACTGGTGTGGACCCAGTTCCGTTGATGGCTGAAGCTGTAAAGATTTTGAAATCCAAGCCTAAGGCAGAATTAATTTGGGCAAGCCCTCGTGAGCTTTTAAACATCTTTCAAGCACACCAGGTCGGTTGCCACATCATTACAGCTACCAATGATATTTTGAAAAAACTAGCTTTGGTAGATAAGGATTTAACGGCATATTCTTTGGAGACGGTTGAAATGTTTTACCGTGATGCCCAAGCTGCTGGTTTTGATATTCAGGTTTAAATTTACTATTAAGGGGTAGTTTGTGAAAAAAATTGTTATTTTTGGCGGCGGTGGATATTGCGCAAGTCTTTTAGTTCCTCAGTTATTAAATGAGGGATGGGATGTTCGTGTATTTGATACGTTTTGGTATGGCACTGAACATTTTCCCAAGAGTGCTCACTTAGAATTAGTTAAAGGTGATGTGCGCGATCTCAAAGCTGTAAAAGAGGCATTAAAAGGGCGCGATCATGTATTACATTTGGCATGCATTTCCAATGATGCTAGCTTTGAATTGGATGAAAATCTCTCCACCTCAGTAAATCTAGATTCTTTTGAACCTTTGGTTGTGGCAGCAAAAGAAGCGGGCGCCAAGCGATTTGTCTTCGCCTCATCTAGTTCGGTATACGGTGTTTCAGATTCACCCGATGTAACCGAGGATCACCCTTTAATTCCATTGACTTTGTACAACAAGTACAAAGGTATGTGCGAACCTTTGTTGTTAAAGCATACGGATAATAATTTTGTGGGAGTGGTATTTAGGCCCGCAACTGTTTGCGGATATGCTCCTCGTTTGCGTCTGGATTTATCGGTCAATATTTTGACTAATTTTGCAGTAAATAAGGGCAAAATTATGGTGTTTGGCGGTAATCAATTACGTCCAAACTTGCATGTTCAAGATTATGCGGACTTATGCAAGCTATTACTTACTGCTCCTGCCGACAAGGTGGCCAATCAAGTCTTTAATTGCGGCTTCCAAAATATGAGCATTATGGATATCGCCAAGACAGTAAAAAAAGTGGTCGAAGAGTTCTTCCCGGATCGCGGCAGTTTGCCAATTGAAGTGACAGAGTCGAACGATAATCGTTCATATCATATTAACTCTGACAAGATTAAGCGGGTCTTAGGATTCGCGCCTACGCATTCCATTGAAGACGCTGTGCGTGGCTTATGTCAAGCTTTCCAAGATGGAAAAATTCCCAATAGCTTTGATGATAACAAGTACTTTAATGTCCGCACCATGAAGGCGATTGAGGCGAAATGAGTTCAAAACCAATCGCCGTGGTTACTGGTGGCGCCGGTTTTATCGGCGGCCATATGGTCGATCATCTTGTGGAACAAGGCTATGCCGTCCGTGTGATTGATAGCTTGGTGGGTGGGCGAGAAGAAAATTTAGTCCAACATCAATCTAATTCTGATGTGATTTTAGAAAAACGCGATATTCGCAGTTTTTCTGCGAAGGATTCTCTTTTTAAAGACGCCAAGCTTGTTTTCCATTTTGCTGGCATCGGCGACATTGTTCCTTCGATTGAAAATCCAGCGGAGTACATGTCCGCTAATGTGCAGGGAACAGTCAATATGCTCGAGTGTGCAAGATATGCTGGTGTAGATAAATTTGTCTATGCCGCTTCTTCATCTTGTTATGGCCTAGCCAACACTCCAACAGACGAAAATCATCCGATTGATACAAAATATCCTTATGCCTTATCTAAATATCAAGGCGAGCAAGCCGTTTTTCACTGGCATCAGGTATATAAATTACCAGTCAATTCGATCCGCATATTTAATGCTTACGGAACTCGCTCTCGCACATCTGGTGCTTATGGGGCAGTGTTTGGGGTATTTTTGCGTCAAAAAATTGCCAATAAACCATTTACTGTTGTGGGAGATGGAACCCAGACGCGAGATTTTTTGTATGTGACTGATGTTGCGCGTGCATTTTATGCGGCTGCTATTTCTAACACAGTTGGGCGTGTTTATAACTTAGGCGCAGGAAAGCCCCAGTCAGTCAATCGCCTTGTCGAGCTTCTTGGGGGCGGTGAAGTAGTTCATTTACCTAAGCGCCCTGGTGAGCCCGATTGCACTTGGGCCGACATAACACGGATTCAATCTGAATTGGGTTGGAGTCCCGAAGTGAGTTTTGAGGAAGGGGTTGCAAAGATACTAGCCAATATTGATTATTGGAAAAATGCACCCTTATGGGAACCTAGCTCAATTGCTGGTGCTACGAAATTGTGGTTTGAATTTATGTCGGAGAGTTAAGAGCCATGGATCACGAAAGTCAAAAGATGTATTCGCACAAAATTAAAACAGCAGCAGAAATTGCGGCTTTGATTGGAAAGCGTCCACGAGATAAAAAAGTGATCATGTGTCATGGTACTTTTGATGTTGTACATCCAGGTCACGTTCGCCACTTGCTCTATGCAAAAACAAAAGCTCCCATTTTAATTGCCAGTTTGACGTCCGATGAGCATATTAAAAAAGGTAATTTAAGACCCTATGTGCCCGGCAATCTTCGTGCTGTGAACTTGGCGGCATTGGAGATGGTTGATTATGTGTTAATCGACCCAGATCCGACCCCCTTAGCCAACTTAAAATTAATTCAGCCTGATTATTTTGCTAAGGGCTACGAATACACTGCGGGCGCAGTAAATCCGAAGACGCAAGAAGAAATTGATGTACTAGATAGCTATGGTGGTGAAGTCATCTTTACTCCTGGCGATATTGTGTACTCTTCATCCGCTTTAATTGAGTTGGCGCCTCCATCTATCGGAGTAGATAAGTTACTCTCTTTGATGAATAGTGAGAACTTAAGCTTTAATGATTTACGCGCAGCCCTAGGTAAGCTTAAGGGTTTGAAAGTGCATGTTGTAGGGGACACGATTGTCGATAGTTTTACCTACTGTCATTTAATTGGTGGCATGACAAAAACACCAACGATGAGCGTTTTGTTTGAAAAGAAAGTTGATTATGTTGGCGGCGCTGGAGTGGTTGCTAAGCATATTCGTGCTGCGGGCGCGGAAGTTACTTTTACTACTGTATTGGGAAAAGATGCCTTACAAGAGCTGGTATTAAAAGATTTGCAGGTTCAAGGTATTGAATGTTTGCCGATTATTGATGAGACCAGACCGACAACGAACAAAAATGCTATTGTTGCCGATACATACCGTCTGCTAAAAGTAGATACATTAGATAATCGATCAATCTCGGACAGGATTGTAGAGCGCATTCAAAAACAAATTCAATCCAATCCTTCAGATGCGGTAGTGTTTTCAGACTTTAGACATGGGATTTTTAATCGTCATACGACCCCAATTTTATGCGCGAGTATTCCCGAGGGTCGCTTTAAGGTTGCTGATAGCCAGGTAGCCAGTCGTTGGGGCAATATTTTAGAATTTCAGGGTTTTGATTTAATTACCCCAAATGAAAAGGAAGCGCGTTTCTCATTGGGTGACCAAGATTCAGTAGTGCGACCTTTGGCATTAGAGCTTTATCGCAAATCCAAATGCAAATTGTTGATTCTCAAATGTGGCGATCGCGGTATTGTGACTTATCGTAAAGATTCTGATAATGACTATCGTGCATTTTTTGCCATCGACTCCTTTGCTGGAAGAGTTCTTGATGCAGTTGGAGCAGGAGATGCTTTGCTTTCTTATGCAACCCTATCCATGATTGCTACTAAGAACGAAGTTATTGCTGCCATCTTAGGTAACATGGCAGCAGGAATTGAATGTGAGCAAGAGGGTAATATTCCAGTTACCCCTGAAATGGTGCTCAATAAGATTGAGGCAGTTGAAAAGATAGCGCGCTATGGCGCTTAATAACTTAGCAAATCCCAGCGTAGATTGGAAATGACAATGCGGGTGATCGTTGTAGGTTTGGGGGTTCAAGGAAATAAACGCCAGGCAGTAGCCGGTAAAGATGTGGTAGCGACCGTAGACCCTGTTCATCCACAAGCGCAGTTTAAGTCAATAGAAGAGGTACCTCTTGAATCTTATGACGCTGCATTGCTCTGCATACCTGATGAGCCCAAAATGGCTATTTTGGAATACTTATTAAGTAATAAAAAACATTTATTAGTTGAAAAACCCTTATTTGCTAATCGACAGGAGGATTTAGTTCGCCTGCAAAAGCTTGCGCAGCAAAATAGGGTAACGTGCTATACCGCTTACAACCATCGTTTTGAACCTCACTTTATTCGCATGAAAGAGTTGATTGATTCTGGTCGATTGGGAAAGATTTATAGTATTCGGATGTACTACGGTAATGGCACTGCCCGATTAGTGCGAGATTCCGCTTGGCGTGATCAAGGCGCTGGCGTACTTCCAGATTTAGGCTCGCATCTCCTAGATACCCTCAATTTCTGGCTGAGTAAACCCATTGAGGGCTTTAAGATATTTTCCGCCAATCGTTTTGAGAACCGCGCATTTGATCAGGTATCGTTCGGAGCCAATGCTGATCCTATAGTGCAGTTGGAGGTAAGTTTATTATCTTGGCGCAATCATTTTTATGCAGACATTTACGCAGAAAAAGGCACTGCTCATATTCAGTCTTTGTGTAAATGGGGTCCAAGCACCTTTACCTTTCGCGATCGCAAATTGCCTAGTGGACGCCCTGATGAGGAGTCAGTCACTCTGGTACAGCTAGACTCCACGTGGGAATTGGAGTATGAGCATTTTAAGAAGATCTGCCTCGAAGGCTCTGGAAATATCGAAAATGATATTTGGATTAATCGCACGCTGGGCAACTTAAGCTCAAGTCTAAATACCTCTCTTTAAGAAATAGCTCTATGCTTCGCTTATTGCAAACTAAAGCTTCCATACCTTCTCGCGTAGTGATTTTGGGTGGAGGATTTATTGGTGGCGCGATTGCACAATACCTTCAATCCCATGGGATTCAAGCCAAAGTTTTTAATAGCACTGTATTAAATTTATTGGAGCCTCATGCTGGGAAATTATTAGCGAGCCACTTAAAGGAAGATGATGTCCTAGTTGTTGTATCTGCAAAAGCCCCTTGTAAAAATATTGACATGCTGCAAGAGAATATTCAAATGGCAAAGGCAGTCAGTGGCGCCTTGCAGAGTCAAAAGGTGGCTCACCTTATTTATATTAGTTCTGACGCGGTATACAAAGACTCTGCTTCCCATCTATCCGAAGAATCTTGCGCTGCTCCAGAGAGTTTTCATGGGGTGATGCATCTAGCTCGTGAGGTAATCCTTAGGCAGTCATTTGCTGGCCCTTTCACCATTGTTCGGCCTACATTGGTATACGGAAAAAATGATCCCCATAATGGATACGGTCCTAATCGATTCGGAAGACTTGCAAAAGACGGTAAGGAGATTGTCCTGTTTGGGCAAGGTGAGGAGAGGCGTGATCATGTCTATGTAGAGGACATAGCCAAATTGGTTTATTTATTAATAGTGCATCGCGCTACGGGCATTGTGAATGCCGTATCTGGTCAAACGATCTCATTCATGGATCTTGCGAAATTTGCTGTCAATTATTTCTCGGGCCAGTCAACGATCACGCCATCGGTGCGTACTGTGCCGATGCCTCATGATGGCTATCGACCCTTTGCTCCTTCGGCTGCTTTACAAGTATTTCCTGGCTTTGAATTTAAAGATTGGCAATCGGGTCTTCGGGAAGTCTATGGGCAGTATGAGAAATAAATCTCTTTAAATGTAGTAATCAATAGGCAGACGCAAAAGCCATTGATTATTAAATGAAGGTATAGGGTTAGAAATGAAAAAACCAGTAATTGGCTTTGTTGGGATGACGCACCTAGGCTTAATCTCTTGTGTTGCAGCCGCAGAAAAAGGATTTGAGCTGATCGGATTTGACCCTGATGAGCTATTAATTGCTAGAATCAATGCAGGAGATTTGCCGGTTTCTGAGCCACAGTTAGTAGAGTTGATCAAAAAAAATACCAATCAACTCACCTTTACTTCTGACCTGCAACATTTGCAACGTTGCGATGTAGTTTATGTTGCTCCTGATGTGTCTACCGATGATTTGGGACAAAGTGATTTAAGTCAGATTAATGAGTTACTAGAGCTCGCCTTTAATGCGGCTCGAATAGATGCGGTCATTGTTGTGCTATCACAAGTGCCTCCTGGGTTCACGCGTAGTAAGTTGCGTGATGACCGTATCTTGTATTACCAAGTTGAAACCTTGATTTTCGGGCAGGCAGTACATCGCGCACTTTATCCAGAACGTTATATTATCGGCTGCGCTGAGCCTTCTCAGCCAATTCCAGAATCATTTTGCCTCATTCTAGAAGCGCATGGTTGCCCGATATTGCCGATGCGCTTTGAAAGTGCAGAGCTGGCCAAGATTTCAATCAACATGTGTTTAGTAGCCTCTGTTAGTACCGCCAATACCTTGGCGGAGCTATGTGAAAAAATTGGCGCTGATTGGTCTGAGATTGTGCCGGCGCTAAGGCTGGATCGTCGTATAGGTCAATACTCTTACTTGGTGCCCGGCTTGGGTATTTCAGGAGGAAACCTGGAGCGAGACTTAGCAACAGTTTGTCGTTTTGGTGATCAATATGGTACTGATGTTGGGGTCGTGCGTGCTTGGATCAAAAATAGTCAATACCGTAAAGACTGGGTGATGAGAACTTTATACCAAGCTGTTTTAAGTCAAATGCAAAATCCAGTGATTGCAGTATTAGGTTTGGCTTATAAGCAAGATACACATTCGATTAAAAATTCTCCTTCCATAGCGTTGTTAGAAAATTTAATGCCTTTTGCTGTCAGATTATTTGACCCTGTTGTAAAAGCTTCTGCAGCTCCAAATCCACATGCCTTTGCTGCTAAGTCGGAATTAGATGCGATAGATGGTGCTGATGTGGTAGTTGTCATGACGCCATGGAGCCAATTTAAGAATTTGGATTTAGCGCAAATGGCTGGCAAAATGCGCCAGCGGATATTGATTGATCCTTACGCTATCTTCGATGGTAAAAAAGCTGCTCAAGTCGGTTTCGCATACCACACCTTAGGAGTTTCGCAGTGAGCCAACTATCCTCAAACATACAAGCCCAACCTGTCAGTAGAGTGATCTTGATTGGTGGCAGCGGTTTTATTGGTAAAGCCATTACAAATGCATTAAAGCAAGAGAAAATAGATTTTTTGAGCATGAGCTCTAAAGAAATCAATCTCATCGAGCCCCAGTCCATTGAAAAGCTTAGTCAATTCTTAAAGCCAACCGATAGTGTTGTGATGCTTTCAGCATTAACGCCTGACCGCGGAAAAGATGCGGCAACACTAATCAAAAATATTGCGATGATGGACAATCTGCTTGTAGCATTAAGAAAGATTGGTTGCACGCACCTAATCTACTTTAGCTCAGATGCCGTCTATAACGCGCAAGCGGCAACGGTTAATGAGCAAACCCCTGCAGCACCAAGTGATTTATATGGTCTCATGCATCGGACAAGAGAGCTTATGGGATCAGAATTGGGCGTACCGTATTTAATTCTTCGACCAACCTTGGTTTATGGTGAGTCTGATAGTCATAATGCCTATGGCCCCAATCGCTTTATGCGTTTAGCTCAAACTGAGAAAAAAATCCGCGTATTTGGCCGTGGCGAAGAGTTGCGAGATCACATTTACGTGGGTGATATCGCCAACTTAACGGTGGAGAGCCTTAAAAGACGTTTGCAGGGTGTATTTAATTTGGCTACAGGAGTATCAATATCCTTTTTAGATATTGCCAAAATGGCCTCTGATCAATTTGGTGATGTGGAAATTGAAGAATTAAAGCGCGCAAGCCCTATTTGGCATCGGCATTTTGACGTTACAAATTTAATAAAAGCATTTCCAGGATTTCAGTTTACGAAATTAAAAGATCAATTGAAGTCCATGGATTATTCTCAATAAGACTTATTTTAGAAAGCAAAAAAATGCCAGAAATTAATTTGCTTGCCCGCTATCCAAAAGCTAGGCGAAACATCCAAGCGCGTTTGGTTAATAAGGAAGAAAACCGCGCATTAGCTATGCAGTTTGGTAAAGAATATTTTGATGGTACAAGAGAGCAGGGTTATGGGGGTTTTAAATACGATGGTCGCTGGGTACCCATTGCAGAGGATATAGTCAAACACTACCAATTAAAGGCTGGAGACAAAGTTCTTGATATTGGTTGTGCAAAAGGTTTTTTGGTTAAAGATTTAATGAAGATTTGTCCTGGCTTAGAAGTTTTTGGGATTGATATCTCGAGTTACGCAGTAATGCATTGTGAGCCTGAAGTGATAGGGCGCTTACATGTGGGTGATGCGCGTCATTTACCATTTCCGGATAATAGTTTCAAGGTTGCGCTTTCGATCAATACAATTCACAATTTTGATCGCTCGGAGTGTATCGGCGCGATTCAAGAAATGCAGCGTGTTACTACCCATGGAGGCTACATTCAGGTCGATTCCTATAAAAGTGAAGAGGATCGACAGTTATTTCTAGATTGGGTGTTAACCGCAAAAACTCATGGGACTCCTCAATTTTGGGAGGAGCTCTTTAAGGAAGCTAACTATCAAGGCGATTATTACTGGACAGTATTAGATACTGAGGTGAAAGAGTAACCATTCTCTTAGAAAGGCAAGGGATAGATAGTATGAAATTGAAGCTCCTTGAATTTACAACTAATTTTTTAGCTCAAAATGGAGGGAAGCTACTGCGCTGGTTATTTGCAGGCCTAGCATTTTTGTTTCTCAGTACTGGTTTTTTATATCTATTTGTAGATATATTAAAAATCAATATGTTGTTAGCTACATTCTTATCGGCCGAATCAAGTACTCTTTTACGTTTTGTTGTTAACTCTTATTGGGTATTTAAAGTAAGAAAACTCTCTTTTCGGGAATGCTGGCAGTATCACCTAGCAAATGCAGGCGCTTTTTTTGTATGGTGGTCAGTGACTAATGTATTGATATATTTTGATGTTCATTATCTACTTGCTGGAATTTTAGCTGTTGGCTCATCAACGCTTCTTAGTTTATATACTAATTTTTTCTGGATATGGCGAAAGCGTTTAACAGAAAGATCATCATCTACGTAGACTTTTATTGCTTGAAATTAGAGATGGGCTTTAGTAAAATAGGATTTAAATTCATGCTTTCCTATCAATGAAGATTAATCGACTTAATTCCAGCTTGCCTAAGGCGCTAATTGTGCTGATATTATCTACAGCATTATTTATTGCGTTAAATATTTGGTGGAACATCGGCGAAGGTTTTTATTTGATTAAAGGTAGCGGAGAAAGCTTCCCACTCTATCTTAGTGCCTACAATATTAAAGATTGGCAATCATTTTTTCTGCAAGATGTTTCAACCTCATCAAATCCACTTTGGTATATTCACCATCCAAATTTGCCAGCCAAATTGATTTCATATGGTTTGCAGGGTTTAGGAGTAAATCTTGAATGGCAAGTGGGTTTAATGCTGACACTTAGCATTTTGGGATTGGGAATATTGGCAGCGGCGCTATATCCAATTTCTCATTGGTCGGCTGTGATGGCAGTTTTTGTGGCGGCAACCTCTTGGGGTAGTTTTCATTTCAATGCGGGTGATATATTGCGTGCACCCACTTATTATCTTTTATGGCTTGCAATCTATGGGGTTGTAAAGAATGTTGATCTTAAAAATAATCAGTGTAATGCCCTACTTGTGATAGTAGCTGTTCTTTCAGTGCTTTCTGATTGGGGATTTGCAGTTTTTATTATTGGATTTATATATTGCTATTGCACCCTACAGTATCCAAACCAATCATTTAGATGGTTTATAAAATATATTGTATTTCCTTTAGCTGTTGCCTTTTTGTTCTATCTGACTGCAGTTATAAATATAGTTGGAGTGAAGATATTTCTGATTGATTTTTTGTACAGTTACTTGCATCGGGTTGCGGGGGTAAATTTCGGCTTCAAGGAAGCATTGCAAACCATGGATCAAGCAAGTTTGGTCAATATCATTACTTGGGAAAATCTAGCACCTAAAAATATTACTGCATTTGATTTTTTAAAAACCATGGATAACAGTTTTAATGACTTAATTTGGGTATTTAAAATCACAATTCAAATTACTTTAATCGGAGTCATTGTTCAGAAGATTCTGCAATTACGTATGGCATGGTGGTGGTGGGTAATGTCAATTTATGCTGTTCATTTAAATGTTAACTATGGAGTAAGTTTTATCATTTATTTCGTAATTTTAATACCGATTCTAGTGCGGTTAAATTATCTTAGTGTCCAATATCGAGATAATCCTATGAAAGATTTGGCATTGGCCGTTGTATTAGCGTTGGGTTTAGCGGCATCTATTTTTCCTGGATACTCAATTAATTTTTTATTTGATGGTGGGCGCTCCCCGATGCCAATATTGGCTATCATGGGGTCTGCATTATTGGTATACATAGTAAATATCCGGGCAGGGATTACCAGTGCAGCTCATTAAGCTAGTTCAGCTAAATAAAAGGATTCTATTGCTAGGTTTGAGCCTAATTTTTTTTAGTATGGCAATCTTAATCTTTACGTATGTATATTTTCGTTGGAATTTATTGCTAAATTCAGAAAATATTCCAGCCTTATTTTCTAGCGATATCGATAACTTGTTAAATAGGGTTTTTGAAGTTTTGACGCCTAGTCGTATGGAAAAAATCTTAGGCATATTCAAGGTCATTTCTAAATTTATATTACCCTTACTTTTGATATTGACATTGATGTTGATCTACCAAAGTTTTAATAAATATTTGAACAGTTGTATTGATCTCTCATTACGTCAAATGGATAGAGTGGTAAGAGTAATCTACTGTGATACATCTCTGTTAACTTTTATAGTAATGATCTTGTGCCTATATCAGCTTTCTCACCTAATTTTTAGTTACAGTAAATCACCTCCTGTAACGATTCCTTATTCAGGAATATTGAAATCAGAATTGCTAAATTACAAACGATTTGAGTCTAATCTATACGATGGGATTATTTGGTACTTCACCAAAGCGCCTGCTTCAATAGCTAGCAGTCACCCAATAATTGAATATGGAGATAGCGCCAAAAAATTTAGTCAGGTCAATTTAATCCCAGAATACTATTTATGTGACAACTCAAGAATTGCATTTATTAATTCTGGAGGTTACCGGAATAAAGAGCCTTATATTGGCTTTATCAAAGATTTTGATGGTAAAAATTGCATGGATATAGCAAATTTTTTAGAGAAATCCGGTTATAACGTAGTTATAAAAACACCACGATATTCAATTAATCAATTTCCGCAGTAATAATTCAATGTTGGTGGTATGAATCTATTGGCGATTATCAATCAAAAACCTGGTAACCAACCTGCCCTCAGAATCAAAACCAAAATATTGGTTTTGTGAATTTATAAATAACGCGGTAAGGCACTCTTCCGTCAGATTTGAGTAAAAGAAACAAACGGACCCATTTCTCAGAAGATAGGAGCCATTGAGATTCCAAATCCGTACTATACCTTGAAACCATACTTTTTCATTAAAGGAATTATGACTATTGTAAGTGCGGATGTAATTCCAGTCACCACTAATCCCTATAACTTTTTTATCGGTAATTAGACTGGGAAAGGTTTCCAACGATATCGGTTTAAGAGATTTTGAGGATATTGGTATAGGTTGCAAAAAGTTAAAGTTATCACGTAGCAATTCATCTTGAACGCCTTTGATAGGCAAGGAGTTGATGATTGAACTTTTATTAAGAGAGCGTGGAGCAAGATCAATGATTTCACCAGATAGATGCCTTCTATAGATTTCCATCTCAAATGCAAACTTATACTGGGAAGTAGGATATTCAACTCGACTACTTATATCTATAAATTTCTCCTCTTTAATAGAGGACAAGATATCTTTAATTTCTTTAAATGTTGGTGGCTTTGTTGTTATAAATGGGTTACGTCTAATTGAGTCTGAAAAATTTGTAATCGTAATTAGAGTAACGACGATTAATCCAAGCGCACGAATGTATGGTTTAATCCTAGATATGCCTCCAAGAAGTAAGCCCAAGACTAAGCTTATCCAAATAGAGCCTTGATTGGCATAATAATTTGTCTCGATTAGATATGGAGTTAATGCTTTTAAGACATATGACTCAATAAAGCAAAATACAATAAATCCAAACAATAACCTTATAACATTCTGTCTATCATTTGCATTTACGTTCAGATAAAAATAAAGCGCTGAAAAGACAGCTATGCTGAAGATAATTTGATATTGAATATCGAAGCTTAAAAGCCCAAAATATTTCAAGCTAGTCCATCCGCCTGTGCTTTCTTTTGCCGGTAAAAGAAAACTGGAAATAATATTTTCAAAAAGTGAAAGAAACGAGTTGAAATGCCAGCTCCAGAGTGGTGTGGGCGAAAATTCAAATATGGCTGGAAAAATCCCATTTATTGCAATATCAATTGGATTAAGGATTACTTGGTCTAATTGATTATTGATAAGTGGTAATACATAAAATGAATAAATGAAATAAATTAAATAAGGAAAAATACAAATAAGAAATAACTTAAAAATATAGTTAATGTTTTTTATTGTGATTTCCTTAAAATAAATTGCCAATAAAAATAAGGGGATAAAGATCCCCGTCTCATCGGATAGCATGCACAGAAAGCTTGAAATCCATAAGCCAAATATTGCTAGCAGTCTTCTAAGAAGTGCTCTCGAATCATGCTGTAATTCCAGCAATGATCCAAAAAAACCAATGCTTGTTATCGTGAAAAGTAAAGCTAAGGGTTTAGCAGGTATGTAAAAATCACAAAGCATGTTAAGAGCAGCAGGAGAGCTAGCGAAAATGACTGAGGACGCAAGTGCCACATTTGTACTCTTAAAAGCCTTTAATGTTGCTTTGTAAATTGCAAATATTGAGGCTGGGTATATAAGCCAATTCACACCGATGCTAGGTAGGAAAATATCCCTTGAATAGAGTAATTCTCTAAGGTGAATATTTGCTAGGGTAAGTAGTGTGGAAAATGTTCTGGGACGTGGATCACCTAATAATCCGCCATCGAAAATTGTATAGAAATTACCATTAATTAATGCAGGCAAATACTTGAAATAGTATTCATTAAATGAAGTTGCATAAGCTGGATTTAAAGATGTATATATAGCAAAAAATCCAATTGCTGTTGCAAGAATAGCGCATGTAATCTTAAAGATAGCGTCATTGCAATTCTGAAATTTCAAATAGAAAATTTGATAGTTCATACTGTAAAAGAAATGAGGTTGTTAATTAATATTGAATCGTAGATTAATTTAAATTCATGCATTAATGGGCTTCTTAAAAATTATCAAGAAACCAATATAAACAATTGAAAGCATGCCCAAAAAAACAATCATTATCCTACTGAACCATAGGAAGAGTTCAAAAGGGTTATCGTAAGAGATGGAGATATTACCTTCACCTTTAGGGACTTGTATGGCGGTGCCACCTAAATTTGCTCGAAAATTTTTCAGATCTTTATTTTGTAATCTCGCAATCCAATGTATATCATAATTTAGGGGAATGAAAATATAGCCATCATCATTCGCATAGTAGTAAATATCAATTTTTTCTGATCCCCAGTTGCTAATAGAGACCTTAGATTTAAATTGATTTCTTGGGACATTAGCTTCTTGCAAGTCTTTTGCTTGAATAATAGTGGGCTGAGATAATGGTTCTTCGGCAATACTTTTTAGTAATAGGTCTGGAATATTTTCCTTATCTTGTGTTGCTATTGCCTTATTAGAAATCCAGGCTGTAGGTGCCGTTAAGCCAGTAAGCTTTTCCACCATTGATTGTCCGATAGTTGATTTATAAAAAATAGGCTCAGATTTATTCCGTAAAAAAGTGCCGTTGAGATCTAGATTAAGGGAAACTTTCGGTCCAGATGATGTGTAGCATGATGAAAAATTATGACACGGTAGTTTACTAAATTCATCAGTAGTAACATTTGCTGAATAATTTGTATATCGCTTAAGAAGAGCCTGACTTGATTCACTTGTTGCATCGTATATAAAGCTAAGTACAAGACCTTGCATTAAAATATAGAAAAATAGCACATATTTAAAATATTTCTTCTCAAGAGGTTTGCAACAGAGTCGATAAAAAATAATCATGGAGACAATTAATATCGAAATATCAATCAATAACCCAGATAAAACCCCTTTTATTTCATTTGGTTGCCAATTAGAATTTGCATATAGTAGGTATATGCAAATTGCACACGTTAGTGTGCCCGTGCTGAAGAGGGTGAGGGCTTGACGTCCAATTTTTTTTCTTGTCTCAGTTATGCAATTTAGAAAAGTATTGAATCCACATGCGCTAGATAATAGCAATCCGAAAATTAGAAATGGAGTTAATAAGAAATAAGATCGAAATAAATTAAAAAATGGCAGATGAAATAGGAGTAGATATAGTTTTGTTTGCTGTACGGAAATAAGCAGGTAAATAGCTATAAAGAAAAGAAGTCCAATTTCATACTTACTAAATTTCCTCTTAGAAATAAAAAAGGATATAAAAAGAAGGGGGAAGGTTCCAATCATCATTAGCAAGGAATCTAGTCTGAAAATAAACAATCTTGCGCCAGGTTGAGCTCCAAGTTTTTGCGCTATTAGACCCATCCCATTGGCAAAGTTTTCAAATCCCGCAAGCATGGTAATTGGAAAAATACTCGATAAAAATGCGGTGAGCTGCAAAAAGCCTGTTTCTCCAAACTGAGATGGGTGAACAATTAAATCAGCCCTTAATGAAGGTTGATACTCTCCAATAGTAGATTTAATAATACTCATCTGAGCTGCAGTAATGACGATGGCAAGGATGCCTGGTAAAAAAAGAAATTTAGGGATGCCTAAAAAGCCATTTAGCAGCTGTCGATTTGGCAATACGAAACATAAAATAGAAATTGAGCAAAAAAGAACAATGAAGTGGGGATATTGGTCAAGTATTTGTACACAAATTAACAGTATGCATACATTAATCCAAAAAGCTTTAGTGTTGGTGCTCACACTTTGAACGGCCAATATGAAACTTGAGACTATCCAAGGAATCCAGAATAATATTGACATAATTTGGCTCGAGTGTAAGTTGTCTAGACTCATCCCAGCAAATAATGTAATGGTAAAAAGATAGAGACTGGTAAGTCTTTTTTTAAAAACAAGTTGACCTAAGGTAGACATCCCAAGACTAAATACAAGATAAGCAATAAAAATTTGCACCTTAAATGCATATATTGATGCAAGGAGAGATGGCTTTAGGCAGCTCATCAGCAACATAAATGGCAGCACAATAGCCTGGGTAAGGCTTTGGCTAATAAGATAAATGGTCGTTGTGCTTCCGTTATCTACATTATTAATCCAGGTGGTGATTTTACCGCAGCTCGATTCGTTAAAGATTCTGTAGGCAATCGGAAAATTGTGTTGCCACGAATCATGAAAAATGAATCTATCAAAAAAAAATATATGTATTCCCAGCCAGACTGAAAGTATTAAAAATACTGTAAGAGTACTTTTGATTGGGAATGGCTTTAGAGTAATATTAGCTAGCATTAGAGGGTGGATTAAGCAAATTCTTTGCGCTAGCTTTTGGAGAACAACTTAATCTGAATATATTTTAAGTAGCCAGGTGCCATAGGTATTTTAAAGCCAGCATTTTCTAAAAAGAATTTTAATTTGGCTAGGTTGTAGTAGGGGACTGCTGGGAATAGGTGATGCTCAAAATGATATGGAATCTCCAATGGAGCAACGATAAGTCTCTCAAATAAACTTGCATTCACACTTCTCGTTACCCATTTTCCATCACTCTCTTGCAGGTGGGCATAATGTTTGCTCTCGTAAGAGTGCTCTACGATACTTCTTAATCTAATTTGGGCGGGATAGATAGTTATTATTGGTAATGCATAAAGTAATAGATAAAATTGTGGCCCGATCAATATCCAGTAATAGGTAACCAATATTATTTGAGTAAGGATTACTAGCCAAGAATTTTTAATAGCTTCCTTAAGGTCAATCTTAGAAAGTTTTTCCCATGGTTTAGGGTTGTATGATTTTCTGTCTGATTGGGAGTATTGTAAAAAACGCTTAAGAGCTGTAATCCCACAAAAATCTTTTACCAATGCTATCAAAATCTCAGAATTTTTTTCATCGGGATACCCCCAAATTCTATCGCTATCTAAATCTGTATTTAGGTGTGCATGATGCTCTTGATGTGAAGCTTGATGTCCTGCACGTGAATAGCCTAAAAATGAAGCAGCTAAATTCCCAAAAAAAGAATTTAATTTCGGCTTGTCAAAAAGCCAGCCATGGTCACTTCCATGAATAATTTGTGCAAATCTATTAAATATGTGGATATTTAACAATATGCATAATGTAATTCCCAGAAAATTATCAAAATAACAATATATAAGCGGTGATAGTCCAACAAGAGCGATGGTTATACCAAAGTCAAGGGCCGCTCTTTTATTATCAATGAAGCAAAATCTCTCTATGTCTTTTCGAGAGATGCCTGTGCGACTTAAGATTTCACGGTAAGTTGAGGGGGCTTCTGTAATTTCTAAAAAGTCATCGGCTTGATTTTTTTTCATAATATAGATGTCAGTGTTTAAATGCATTGCGTAAATAGTCTAACCATTTTAAAAGGTTCTCACCCTTTGGGGTGACCTCATAGCCCTCACCTTCATGCCCAACTGAGATTAGGACAATTAAACCGCTAGAAATCAATCTGTTAAAGCGCTTAAGCACCATTTGTCTCTCATCATATAGGAGTTCAATATCTTCAAAGCTCATGGGTTTTGAATACATGGTACTCAATAAATTTGCAGATATGCTTGCTAGTGCAAAGGTAAATAGGAATAAGTAAAGCTCACACAGAAAGGCGAATAAAAAAATAGGAGCCCATGCAGTTATAGAAAAAAATCCATAATTTGCAGTACAGACAGATATTAAAATTATTCCCATTGGTACACCGAGTACGATAAATGACTTTACACGATTTGCAGATGGGACCACTCTAAGATAAAGAGCATGAATTACTATCAGCAAAAATAAGAAAAAAAAGGTATTAAATAATGCCATTTTTATCCACGATCTTTTAGATTTGAGATTTTTAGTAGGGCAATTAAACTCAGCGCAATTGTTTTGCCTTTAGGAGTTAGCGACCATAGGCCTTGATCCTCGCTTAATAGGCCCATATTTTTAAGAGAGCTAAGTCGCTCCATCCGTTTTTTCGCTCCAAGTTGCTGCAACTCTTCTGCATCACTTGAGTTTGAATTTAAGATTTTTTCCTTAGCCTTAAGTAGTATTTCTCTTGAATAGCTAATTTGTGAAAGCGTCCAAAGCTCAAGAAATGTTAGAGAATATATCGCCGCAATACTACCTGCAAGAACACATGTATAAAAGTTTTCTTCAACAGGCAGTAGATAAAAATTAAATGTAGAGCAAAGTAATATCAAAGCGAATATTAAAAAATGATAACCAAATATTGATTGCTCAGTTTTGAGAATATATCTAAAAAAAATAAAATAAACTAATAAATGCATTATCAGCAATAGGATGATAAATAATATAAATGGAAAACCGATCATTCTCAGATTATAAATCTTCTTTTAAGATATGAGATAATATCAACATAGTAGTAAATAAATATCTGGTGGATTCAAACACGAAGTGCAACTTTGAACAACTAAGCCTAGTGGCTAAGGATATCTTAGTATCCATAGCTTCTAGACCAGCAAGTCAAAGTAGCCATGACCTATCAACACCTTAGCCAAGAAGAACGATATCAGATT
>NZ_JAJVCR010000016.1:0-21563 GCF_021395195.1 Polynucleobacter sp. IMCC 29146
CTGCCAGCAGGCTATCAATGAGTTCTTGGGGTACTGCTCGTTTTGCTGCTTCGGTCATCATCATTACTCCTATGGAGTGGGCTTTTACCCATTATTAGACCGTTTACACAAAATTTAGTACACCCCCACCTCAGAATTAAGTTCTTCTGCCCGGCTCCGGTAGTGGAACCATGATTGCTTGACCTGGTGTACTGCAACCCTGATCACAGCAGCGTCCTGGCTGCTTATTCTTGGTAATTGCACGTTCCTGATTGCTAGTGAGAACACCTCGGTCTAATAATCTTTCAACCAACTCTACTTTGTTACCAATGGGATATTGGCGATAAATCTCTTTTTTCATGGCTGCTGGCGAGCCTCCACCATGCAAGCTAATCACAGAGTACCAGCCACCTTGATAAGAGGCGGTCAAATCTTCGATAAAGCGAGCTACTTCAATACGCTTATCATAAGGAACCGCTGGGTTTGCACGTAATACTTCTGCCAAGGTTGCTGCAGTGGCAGGATTGTGATCTTCATCGGGCCCAGGAAGAGCCACAATTAAGCCGCCAGACACTTCATGGGCAAGACGATGCATATCATAAATCTGGGTAGCTAATAACAGTTTCCCGATGTTTGAAAATACAGGTTCAGGCATAAAGGATTTACTGTAAGGGTCTTGTGTACCATATACGCTTGCTGCAACACCGCAAGCATAAAACCCTTCGGTGATCTTAATCAGTTCAACCATGGGTTCACGCAAATTCGATTTAGTTTCCGGATCAAAGCCATTAGCTTCACACATCAAGGCTCCAGCTCCAATCAAGAGGTCGCCAAAGCCGGCTCTTGCTGCAATACAACTATGACGGTGATGGGTAGCGTAGCTGTAAGTTAAAACACTGGAGTGCTCCCATTCACCAGCGTAGAAAACACGTTCCCAAGGAACAAATACCTTATCAAAAATCACTACGCCAGTAGATTGGCCATACTTACTGGAAAAGAGCGGCTTGCCATGCTCCACTTTTTCTCCTGGGCGTCCAGCCGGACGGGCAACGATGGTAATGCCTTTAGCATCTACCGGTACTGCACAACAAATCGCAAACGCCGCATCTTCCTTGCTCATATTACGACCTGGCATTACTAAGAACTCATGCATATAGGGCGCACCAGTGACGATGGCCTTCGTACCAGAAATCACGACCCCTTTGGCATCTTGAGAAACAATATGCACATAGGTATCAGGATTGGCTTGTTCATGCGGCCTGAGAGATCGGTCACCTTTAGCATCAGTCATTGCAATACCTAAAGCTAAATCATTTTTTTGTACATGGGCGAGATACTCAGCAAACTTAGCGCGATGATCATTACAACCTTGTGCATCATCAATCCGAGCCGATACTTGACCAAGGGCATTTAAGGCATCATGAGCTAGATAGCGTTGAGCGCAACCTGTTTCCTGACATAGGACACGAACAGCCTCTAATTTATTTAAGAGGTCACCGGAAGATTCATTAATGTGCAACATCCTTGGAACCGTTTTGCCATTTGAGCTGGCTAACATTAAAGGTGCTAGAGCAGGGTCATGTACCATGTCATAAGTAACGCCTAGAGCATCTACTCCAGGCCTCAACATGGCTTCATCAACTACAGATTCAACCAAGCGTCCATCAACATAGACGACCGGCTTTAGCTTACGTAATGACTCTCGGTAGTCTTTACTAGTCATGAATTGGGAGGTACTGTTGCTCATATGAGGCCTTAATCGTTTGTTTAATGGGTGATTTATCAAATAATACACAATAATTAAACAGTGTTCAATTATTAAGACATATGTATAATTTCTCAATGGATCAAGTGATTACCTCCCCAAGAGATCTGCGACAACAAGCTTTGGCGGATGCAAGGCGTGAGCACATTTTAAGTGCTGCTAGAGCAGTATTTATCGAGGTGGGATTAGAGGCTGTCAGCATGCGAGAAATCGCAAAGCGGGCGGGCTATACCGCTGGAGCTATTTACAGCTATTTTGCTAGCAAAGAAGAAATCTATGGGGCATTGCTAGCTGAATCGCTCGAGCGTTTAAATAATTTCGTAAATCTATCTGCGGAGGATATCTCCGTTGATCAGGAGGGTCAACCTGCATTTGCAGAGCTCCGTAAAAGTGCTCTAGCTTTTTATGAGTTTTATCGAGACAATCCACGCGATTTGGACTTGGGTTTTTATCTCTTCCAGGGACTTAAGCCTAGGGGATTAACAAATGAGTGGGACTCAGAGCTCAACACACGTCTTCGGGCTGCTATGCAACATCAAGAGGCAGCCTTGATCAAGTTAGGCTGTAATAAAAGAGATGTAGATACTGAACTTACAGCGATTTTTGCGCACATAGTTGGGATACTATTACTAAACCATACAGGCCGTATTCGGATGTTCGGTAAAGGTGCTGATGAATTAATCACCCACTACCTAGATAAATTAGCACTTCGCCTGCCCAAATCAAAATAATAACTACATGATGATTAACCAAGACACTAGCGCCCTCATTCTGATTGACTATCAAACACGTTTGATGCCCAGTATTCATGAGGGTGAAGAAGCTATAGCTTCAGCGCTCTTTCTTGCTAAGGTAGCAAAAGCCTTACAAATTCCTATCCTAGGAACTGAGCAAAATCCAGAGGGGTTAGGACAAAACAATGAGCGTATTAAAGTATTTTGTGACTATACCCTGGTGAAGCATTCCTTTAATGGATCTGCAGATGGCTTAGCGACTAATATCAGGGAATTAAATCCCTTGATCACTCAAGTAGTTCTAGCCGGTTGTGAAGCGCATGTCTGTCTGATGCAAACTGCCCTAGGTCTTCAGGCGCAGGGCTATGAGGTGGCAGTAGTGCCTGAGGCTTGCAGTAGTAGAAGAGTGCAAGATAAGATATTGGCTGTTGACCGCATGAGTCATCAAAAAATTACTATGCTAGGTGCTGAAATGCTTGCCTTTGAGTGGCTTAAAACATCGGAGCACTCACAATTTAAGAATATTCTGAACTTAATAAAAAACAGATAGTTATAAAAAATAATCTTCTTCCTTATTTTTGCTCTTGGCTTTCCAAGGCATTTAAATTTTCTAATCTTAATTTAGCATTAATTCTTTTGAGCCAAATTGTCACTGCTGGCGGTACGAGAGCTGAATAATTTTGATCATAGAGAAGTGCTTCTCTAATGGTAGAGGCACTGATCAATTTCGGGGAACCCGTTTCGGTAGCTACTTTGTAGCCTGCCAATCGTAGGCGATTTACTTTTTCCTGTTCCCATTCAGAAAATACCCTGAGTAAATGAATACTTTCATTTGGATCGGTTGGTACAAACTCGGACCATTTTTCTGGCGCATGGATTGGTAAAGCAACGATGGTAAATTGAGTTGGATCAACACCAGCCTCTAATAGCGCATCCTTAATCATTGCCGAGCGCTCCCAATAGCTAAATGGGTTTGCAAAGGCTGTATGACGATGATGACTGGTGATCTCTTTTTGAATTGAAGTGCGATCATAATTAGTAATGCCAATAAATAAATGGGTTCCAAAGGTATGAGCCCATCTTAAATATGCTAAGTGTTCGTTATGAAACGGTTGAAAGCGGCCATGAGCAATAGCATATTGATAAGGTTTATGTGGCTGCATTTTTTATAAGGCTTTGAATGAAGTGATGCCAAGACTCTCATAAGCATTTGGCCTACCACCCAAAAAATGAGACCGGTTTGATGCATTTAAAAGGATTGGCATAATATCTCGACTACACAGTTGACCAAGTGATCCGCCAACAGATAATCTTTCGGAAAAATGATTTACTGAGTCAACTCGAATTCCTTCCCCCATCATAGAAAGAGGCACTGATTCACCTGAGTGAAGCATTGGACCATGGCTTGGAGTACAGTGATCCGCAGTAATCGCTATTAGAAAGTCTTCCTGTAGCTTTTCCCAACTCCAAATATCTGAAAGACCAAAATCAATAGCCTCAATTACTTGAGCCTTCTTCAGCGGAGAATGACTGTGCGCAGCTTCATCGGCTGCTTTAGTATGAAGGTGAACAAAATCACAGCCATTATCGAAAGCATGCTTAGCCACAGCTAACTTATTAATCATTTCACAGCTAGGCTCACCTTCATCAACTTCTATGTAATTCATTTGCAATAAGCTGGCCATGCCTTTATATATCGGAGCCGACGCAATTAAAGAGGAGATTAAGCCTGTTTTTTGATAGAAGCTCATGAGTTCTTGATGCTTACCAGGCCACTTGGTAACAGTCATATTCAGAGGTAACTTACCATCAAGTATCCTTTGGCTATTAATGGGGTGCTTTGAGAGTACTTCATGAGTCCATCTTAAATAATGATTTAATGCTTTGGCAGTATTCTGTGCGTCTCCATAGTTTCTACTTGAATCAAGAGCCTCAATTTCAAGTACGGGTCTGCCTGTATGCATAAATGGATCTGAATCTGTAATATCCTCACAGCCGCCGTGCATGATTAGTAAAGAATCAGACTTTCCAATATATTGCACTTCAAAATGAATGCCACAAGATTCAAATTGACTGATTGACTCCACCAATTTTTGGGCATCTTGTGCTTCTGATGCAGGCCACCATGGGGTGATCATGAACCCTTCATTTGATGGGGTCACATGACGTAAACCTAAGTGCGCTACAGAAACATTAGAGGGTGGCGTAATACCAAATCCCATACTTTCAAATACAGCTCTACCTGGATAGAAATCTTTCTCATAGCCAAATAAATGAAAGTGAGCCAATTCGGATGGAGGAACCATCCCAGGGTTAATTGGGTAGACCGATGCTGATGCCCCTAATTTGGCAATTCGATCTAAATTTGGAGTTCTGGCATACTCCAGGGGGGTTAAATTTCCTAATTCCTTATAAATACGATCACCAATACCATCGAGAAGAATGAGCAGTATTTTTTTCATTGCATATTAGCGTTTAATCCCAATGTTTCCGCAATAGTATTTCGTTGAGATTCATCAGTACCGCCTGGAATACGAAGATTTCGTGCAATTTGGAACAGTTTATTTACTACAGTATCTTTCATAATCCCTGTAGCGCCATGCAGTTGTAGTGCCTTATCGGCAACACGATAAAAGGATTCATCGTTTACGATTTTCATTAATGCAAAAAGACGTATTTGTTCTTGAGGACGATTGGTATCCCACCATGGCCCAAATTTTTCTATATCTCTTAGGCATGCTAATGAAGTTGCTCGTGCGCTGTACCAGTCTATATACATATCAGATACCATCCACTGTAGACCTTGATTACGACCTAGCGGCTTACCGGCCACTTTCCTATGTTTAAGACGATCTAGAGTTTTATCAATGAGTAATTTTGACCAAGCAGAGCACATCCCTCCGCGACGTGTTCTAGTCCAGTTAATAGATGTTAGGGCTATTTCAAAGCCTTGCCCACGATTTCCAATCATTGCACTCTCAGGGAGTTCAAGATTTTCAAAATGTAGCTCTCCTGTTAGACCATCATCAAACATCGTACGATTAATCCGGCCATGTTTAAATCCTTTCCCTAGGTAATCCTTAGATTCAAATTGAAAGTAACTGAAACTTTTTTTACCAATACCCGGATCGGTGATGGCAAGTACATTCACAATATCCGCCTCAAATGGGTTGGTAATGTAGGCTTTGTGACCGTTAAGAATCCATTTATCGCCTTTTTGGACAGCATTGGTTTTCATGTCAAATAAATTAGAGCCAGCATCTGGCTCTGTGACAGCATGACAGCTTGTTTTTTGACCTAAGATTAATGGTCTCACAAATTGATCTTGTAACTCTTCTCGGACAAAAATTAATCTTGGAGTTGATCCATCAGTCCAAGATAAGATGCCCGGGGCTAAATCAATACCATATGAATAAACCTTTTCCTCTATAAAGAACATTTCTGTTCTTGAGAGCCCACCGCCACCAATAGATTGAGGGAGATGGAGTGAAAATAAGCCTTCCATTCCAGATGCCTGCATGATTTCGCGTCTAGCTGCTTGTATTTCTGGATGTAATTTACCGGTTCGATCTATATATTCCAGGCTATTTCTGAGTCTGTGGCGAAGTTGATGCTCTCGTGGTTCAACTTCACTGGTATAAAAAGTCTCAATTTTTTCAATAATAGGCAGGAGGTGGCTTGGTGTTTGTTCGATCATGATTCAAATTGTGCGTTTGGGTCTTGGTTTAGTTTTGGCGAGATGTTATAGGTAGTTTTGTAGCCGATATTTTTTATAGGGTTACCAATTGAGAGGAAATTAGTTTCGTCATCTTTTAGTTTGATCACCATCTCCCTATCTTTAGTCAGGGGTGAGCTGATTGCTTCGCTCAAGTTTTTAATTCCTGCTACTACAATGCCGAGGGGTATTAATAATGCTTCCCACTCATTAGAAGTTTTAGTTTTCATCATTTCATTTAACAAGGGGATCAGAGATACTCTATGCTCACCCCGTTTTTTCATCGTGCAGAAGCGCTCATCTGTGATCCATTCGGGCTTATTAATAATTTCACAGAATTTATTCCAAAAATTATCGTGTGTAATAAAAAGAGTGAGCCAGCCATCTGCAGATGCGAATACCTGAGCTGGAACTATATAGGGGTGGGCAGACAATGATTGTCGTACTGGTTTTTCTTGCGCATTTAGCCATGCGCCGGCTAGATAGTTCAGTTGAGAGAGCATGACATCATGCATGGCAATATCAACTTGACCACCTTTCCCCTCAATAATACGAGCAAGTAATCCAAGAGCACCCATGATTCCTGCTGAATTATCAACAGCAGAATAGCCGGCCTTAGTAGGGTAGCCATCTGGCTCACCAGTAAGATCCATGATTCCAACTAGCGCCTGAATAATGTAGTCATAAGCTGGACGCTCAGACTCAATGCTATCTAATCCAAAGCCTGTCATAGCTACACAAGCTATTTTAGGGTTGATATGTTTTAACTTATCGTATGTAAGGCCGAGGGAATTTATTGCCCCTGGTCGAAGATTAGTAATAAGCCCATCTGCTTGTGCAACTAAGGCATGAAACTTTTTACGACCTTCATCTGTTGTGAGATCTAAGGTAATACTTTTTTTATTACGGTTTAGGCTAACGAAATACGCATTGTGGCCATCAATACTATGAGGGCCAAGAGTGCGGGCGATATCGCCGTCTGGAGGTTCAATTTTGATGACCTCCATTCCTAAGTCGGCAAGCAGCATGCCGCAATAAGGCCCCATCAGCATATGGCTAACTTCAATTAACTTTTTACCATTTAGGGGACCTGGACTGATCGGAGAATAATTGGGCATTTACTTATTTCCCTTTGTATTTAGGGGCACGTTTTTCCATAAATGCTTGACGGCCCTCAATTCGATCTTCAGTGTCTCGCAATATTCCCCAATATAGTTCTGTAATTTGCTGGGCATCGATATCACTTAAGTGCCCGGTGATTTTGGATAATTTTTTAATTGCTTGAGTTGCTAACGGACCATTTGATGAAATTCGCTGCGCAATTTTTAAAGCCTCTGGCATCAGATCCTGAGCAGAAAAGATATCTGAAATTAAGCCAATATCGAGCGCTTTCATTGCTTTAATGGATTCACCAGTCAGCGCCATCTTCATCGCATGAGCAGGAGGAACTGCCTTAAGTAGACGGTGCAGACCTAAGACTGCTGGAATCGATGCCACCTTAGCTTCAGGGAGGCCAAATATAGCATTGTCTGATGCAATTTTTAGATCACATTGCAAGGCTATTTCTAAGCCGCCACCCAAGCAATAGCCATTAATTGCGGCAATTAATGGCTTATGAATATTTAAATCAGTGAGATCCATCATACGAATATAGAGGCCTTGTTCCGAAGCCTTGTCGGTTTCTCTAAAGAATGCTTCTGCGTAACTTACTGGTGAGGAGCTTCCGCCTTTGAGGTCAGCACCCGCACAAAATGAGTCATTTCCTGCGCCAGTGAGAATAATGACTTTTACTTGTTCATCATCTCTTGCATTCATTAAGGCGGTACGAAGTTCTTTTAATGTTGCAAGGTCTAATGCATTTTTCTTTTGGGGCCTATTAATAGTCAATATTGCTATTGAATCGCTGGCTTCATAAGTGATCATTTAGCTTCCTTATACACTCGGGGAGGAGAGACTTCTTCCACCGCATACATATAAAACTTGTCCAGTGAGATAAGAGGCGTCTGGATTTAAAAAGGTCATCACGGCATAGGCAACATCATCCGGAGTGCCAATACGTTTGACAGGTACAGATTCTTTTAATTTACTTTGAAGTGATGCATCAAAACTATCAAATAATGGTGTTTGTATGATGCCCGGAGCAATTGCATTGACCGTGATACCTTTGGCAGCAAATTCAATTGCAAGACTTCTAGTAAGACTAATAACGCCACCCTTAGCGGCTGAATAGTTTGATTGTCCAAAGCCACCAAGCCAGGCACGTGATGAAATATTAACAATTCTGCCAAAATTGCGTGGTAGCATTTCCTTAATTGTGGCCTGACAAAATAGGAATTGGGACTTTAGGTTAACGTTAATCACATCGTCCCAATCAGCCTCAGTCATATTAAGTAATCTTTTGTCTCGAATAATGCCAGCATTATTAACGAGGTAATCGATCTGGCCACCCCAAGCAATTACCTGCTCAATGGCGGATTGCACCTCATCAATTTTGCAGACATTTCCAGACACTCCAATTACTTTGCTTCCAAATCCCTTGAGTTGGTCAACAGCGGCGCTAAGTTTTGTTTGGTCATAATCAATTAATGCAACATCAATGCCATTAGTTATCAATTTCTTAGCAATTCCAAAGCCAATGCCTTGTGCTGCTCCAGTAACGATGGCAACTCTTCTTGGTAGTTGAGACATATTAAATTCCTAAAATATGAACAGAGGAGGCAGCGTGATCAACACCAGCAATACCACCGCCCGTGCATTGTGCAAGCGCAATTTTAGGCTTATTAACCTGGCGTTCCATAGCTCTGCCTTCAAGTTGCCATGTAAGCTCTACCATTTGCGCTACTCCTGTAGCGCCGAGAGGGTGACCTTTTGCCAGTAAGCCGCCACTTGGATTTACAGGAATTTTCCCGCTAAGCCCAGTCTTGCCAGAGCGTAATAATTCTGGGCCTTCTCCCGGCTTTGCAATACCTAGAGCCTCGTAATAAATCAATTCAGCAATGGTAAAGGCATCATGTAGTTCGATGACATCAATATCATTTGGCCCAATGCCAGCTTGTTCATAGGCTAGTCTTGCAGCTCTAGCAGTAATTTCTGCATCCAAAATATCGTCAGAATGTTTTTCTTGAATACCAGATTGAACAATTGACGCTAGCAATTTAACTGGCTTTCGCCCATTGTTATGCTCGGTGCTGAGGATGAGGGCTGCTGCACCATCAACCTGAGAGGGGCAGCACTGCATGAGTGTTAAAGGATCAGCAATCATACGAGAAGATAATACTTCTTCAATTGTAGTAGGCGTTCTTTGCTGTGCATATGGATTTAGTGAGCCATTAAATCTATTTTTGACAGCCACTTGTGCTAATAGACTAGGATTTTCATCTCTCTCATAAAGGTAGCGCGTTGCTCTCATGGCATAAATTGACGGCAATACCAATCCAGAGTTTGAGTAAATTCTGGTCTTATGGTCATTTAATTGCAATGGAATTGTGCCACCACCAAGCTGGGTTAGTTGTTCAATACCAACCACTAAAATTGTTTTATATTGCTCAGCTAATAAGGCATGCTTCGCAAGATGAACGGCTGTAGCTCCACTAGCACATGCATTTTCAATGTTGTATATGGAAATCCCTTGCAATTGAAGATCACGCACAATGAGTTGACCAAGAATCATCCCCCCAAATACGTTTGCACAATAGATTGCTTCGATATCATTTAATGTTAAATTGGCATCTTTAACTGCATTGAGAATGGCACCTTGAGCAAGTTCAGGTGCTAAAGTATTTGGTTGCTTATCGAAGCGTGTCATAGCAACACCTTCAATAAAGATCATATTTTTATTCATGGACTATTGACTTATTTTTTCAAAAATATGGCCAAATTCAGCATCTGGCCTCATTAAATATTTATCTCCAATAGCGGGGTTTCCGCTTTGGACGAGCCGTCCGAATATCCTGACTGGAAAATCAGGTAGATTCACAAAGCCAATTGCATAGGGTTCAATGCCTGATTTCTTGCTTGGGTGAATAACAGTGAAGCTATATAAGGTGCCATTGGGATTTAATTCTTGATCAACGTAATCTATATCTAACGGAGAGTCTTTAGCAACCGGAGGGAAAATGATTTCCTTTGACTTTTTATGCATACTGCCCAATGGCTTGGGGGGTATGCCTTGATTCCAGTAGTATGAGGTTATGCCCATGTTTTTAATAGCTTTTTATAAAAGTAGCCCCCATTCTTGAGTAGATTTGCAAATTAGTCAAGCGAGTAAAAATCATAATCTATTGATAAATAATCAAACATAATGAGTGGGAATGTAAATTGTTTAAACTTTGATTACATCTATACAAATCCAGCTTAAGAAACAAAATTTTGAATAAGCAAAATGTGATTTTTGTATCCAATGGGGGCCCAGATCGATTGGTGGGAGGTGTCGTATCTTTGATAAAACCCCTCGCAAAGCGATTTAAGGCGATATGGATTTCAGCAGGCAATGGTGCAATGAATCAGGATGACTATGAGGATGAAGAGATAACAGTAAAAAAAGTTGCCTTAGCCTCAGAGGTTTACCGATCTTATTACGATAGATTTTGTAATGAGGGTCTATGGACCCTTTGCCATCATCAGACTACGGAGCCACTATTCAATAGTAAGGACTTCAATTCATATGTTGTTGCAAACCATTTATTTGCAGAGGAAGTAGTTCGCTGTGCGAGTGATCTTGCTGAGCCCATTATTTTTATTAATGACTATCAATTAGCCTTGTTGCCAAAGCTAATCAGGTCTGCATTGCCACGCGCAAAAATTTTATTTTATTGGCATATTCCGTGGCCGCTTAATAGCAGACTAAAAGTATGCCCCTGGAACCGTGAACTAATCAATGGCATATTGGCTGCAGATAATATTGGTTTTCAGACAAATCAAGATAGGTCTAATTTTATAAGCTCAATACCTGACGATCTTCGGGGTGGCAGTGTGGCGAATCTTGGGGTTTACCCAGCTTCAATTGAGTGGCCGGTATTGAAAAATTTACAGCAACTATCTGTAAATAGAAATCAATCTGAAATTACTCAAAAATATCAATTGCAAAAAACCGATTACATTTTTTTAAGCGTAGATAGAGTGGATCATGCAAAAGGAATTATTGAGCGACTGAATGTAATCAAGAAAATATTGGAATTGAATCCATCTCTAGTGAAAAAAATTAAATTCATACAGATTTATATTCAAACCAGACCATCCATCTTGAAATACAGACAATATGAAGCGCAGATCACTGAATTAATAGCTGAAATTAATAATGAGTATGGCTCAAAAGATTGGCAGCCAATTATTTCTGAGCAGAGTGCTCTAACTAAAAAACAACTTACATTTTTGTATCGTTCAGCAAGCTGTCTGTGGGTATCTAGTTTGGCGGATGGCCAAAATTTAATTTGTAAAGAATTTATTGCCGCCAGAGATGATGAGGATGGAGCCTTAATGCTCTCTATGCATACTGGAGCAGCAAAAGATCTGCCCTCTGCGGTCATCTACGATCCCTTGAGTGAGAAAGATGCCATTCAGGCATTCAATCAAATACTATCAATGGGGAGTTATGAAAGAAAGACGCGCATGATTTCTTTAAGGCGATCCGTCAAGAATTATGACGTTCATCTCTGGATGGATGAGCAACTTTCTAGGCTTCATCAAGAGGCCCGATTAGTTTTTTAACCATTTGGCAATCTGGATTTGTTCTTCGCTGCCCATACCTGAAATGGGGTTACAGCAGATCAAATTCTTGCAATCAGTTGGAAAATCTTGGGGTGAATCATCGATGGCGCGCCAGTCTATTGAGCTCGAATTTATATGTGTACTTAAGTAGTTCTCAATTTCTATAAATCTTTTGTGATTGATTTCATTTATAACCTCCGTGGCCCCAATGACTAATTCTCCAATTGACCTTGGTAAAAGTTCCCGCATCTTTTGGGTGCTATAAGTCAGACGCCAATTTGACGTGATAACAATTTTTGAGGAAGCACCCTCTAAGGCTCTTTCAAGATAATGAATTTTACAAAATAGGTTTTCTTTCTCGCAATTAAGAGGGTGAAGAACACCATCAAAATCCAGAAATAATATTTTTATGTTAGCCACCATGTTTTGCAATAGCTCATTCATTTAAAGAAATTATGTTAGAAAGTATTTTTACCGACAAATCATTTAATTTCAAATAGGACATTTTTTGTCATAAACTCAAGTAAATATGGAGCCCAATAAAAGAGAACATCTTCCCCCCTTAAATAACTTGCGGGTTTTTGAGGTAGTTGCTCGCCACTTGAGTATTTCAAGGGCAGCTAATGAGCTTAATGTTACTCCTGGTGCAGTGAGCAGGCAGTTGACAGCCTTAGAGTCCTTTGTCGGGGTTCAGTTATTTTCTCGTAAGCACCGAGCTTTAATTCTCACAGAGAAAGGGCGTGAGTACTACGAAGATATTAGTAAGTCTTTATCAGAAATCCAATCATCAACCAAGCGTTTATTTTCCGGACAGAATCAAAATCAATTGAAGGTGCGTTGCTACACAACATTCTCAATTCGCTGGCTTATACCTCGACTTTCTAGTTTTTTGGCCTTACATCCCAAAATGGAAGTGGTATTAACCACCTCAATGGATCCAGTAAATTTCGATCAAGAAGATTTGGACTGTGCAATACGTCTGGGGGATGGAGCTTGGAGTGATGCAAATGTTACAAGATTGGTCTCCAATATTATTCTTCCAGTTTGTAGCCCGTCTTTACTGGAGGGTGGCCCAATTGAGATCCTGCAGAACTTTAGCCGATATAAGTTATTAGATGCTATTGGACGTCCTGATGATTGGAATCTTTGGTTTGATTCAATTGGTTTGTCTGTAAAACTTGAGGATTTTTCACGTCTAAGCTATGAAAGTTCAGCCCTATGTTACTTGGCTGCAATTGAAGGCCATGGAATTGCAATGGCCCAATATTTTCTGGTGGAATCAGAATTGACAAGCGGAAAGTTGATTTGTCCTTTACCTAAATTTCTAAATCGCGAGAGTTTTACTTATTACTTATTAACACCCCTAGGCAAAAATGAGAGTCAGCAAGCTAAAGATTTTCGTACATGGTTGCTGGAGGAGATAAGGAGTTGCTCCGATACTCCTCCAGCCATTCTTAATCCAAGCCAATAGCTTCGGCTATCGTTATTGTCCTTGTATGCCAGCTATTTTTACAATTTCAGCCCATTTTGCAACCTCTGAATTTATAAAATCACCCCATTGTTTAGCATCACGATTATCAACAATTGCTCCACGATCATTAATTTTCTTTTGTACTTCTGGATTAGCCAAGATAGTGCGGATATCTTTACTTAGCCTATCAATGATTTCTTTTGGAGTACCCTTAGGAGCTAGAACGCCACCCCAGCCAGGCCCTTCAAAGCCTGGATAACCAAGTTCCGCAACTGTAGGTACATTGGGTAGCTGCGGAATTCTTTTTGCTGTCATAACAGCAATCGGCCTTACCTTGCCTGAAGCAATATGTGGGGCAATAGTAGGCAATGTCTCAACAGCTAAATTAATTTGGCCACCAATTAAATCAGTAACTGCTTGTCCACTACCTTTATAGGGAACAGAAAGAATGTCAATTTTAGCTCGTGCTTTCAGCAATTCTTCTGCAAGTTGTTGGTTGGGGGCAGAATATGCCCACTCGAGCTTTCCGGGATTGCTTTGGGCGTAGTCAACTATCTGTTTTAATGTTGTGAAAGGAGAATTTTGATTTGCTACTAGCAAAAGAGGAACAATAAAAACTCCGTTAACTGGCTCAAAATCTTTTGGGCTGTAAGGTAAGGTAGGATAAAGCGCAGGGTTTACAGCAATCGTGCTGCTTGAAGCCATGGTTAAGGTGTAACCATCGGGGGCAGCTTCTTTCCCAAAAACAGTTCCAGGGATACCATTTGCACCGCCTTTATTGTCCACCATAATTTTTTGGGGAAGTATTTGCGAAAGCTCATCAGCAACAATTCTGGAAAAGATGTCTGTTGCCTGCCCAGCTGGAAAAGGTACTACAAATTTAATTGTCTTATTTGGGTATTGAGAGAATGCAAGGGAGGAGAAAAAAATTAATCCAGTTGCGATAAGGAAATGAATCTTTGATTTAATGATTGTCATAAAATGCTCCATAGGGCTAGTTCTGTTTAGGGCAATATAAATTACTGGATTAAAATATCTAGATTTTTGAGTATGGGTGTCCATTTACTGTTCTCCTTATTTAGGATTTCAGTCGTCTCCGCAGAGCTTGTTGAAATAGCCTCAAATCCAAGATTCAGAAGTTCGGACTGATAGTTTTTATTTTCAGCTAACTTTGCGAAATCTTTTTCAAGTTTCAAAATAATGTCTTTTGGTGTTTTAGCTGGAGCCAAGATCAAATATCTTGAACTCACCTCTACATCTGGAAGGCCTGCTTCTGTTAGAGAAATAATTTCGGAGGCTAGTGGTGTCCTTTTCGAGCCAATCACTGCTAGTATTTTTAATTTCCCAGTCTTAGCATATTCCTTCACCGTCGAAAGTGTAAACATACCTATATTCACATGACCTGCCAAAATATCTACCAAGGCTGGCCCATTTCCTTTATAAGGAATTGAGTTGAATTTAATTTGTGCTTTATGGGCAAAGAGAATGGAGGCTAAATCTTGTGGGCTACCAGCGCCTGGGGTTGCAAGAGATACTTGGCCTGGGTTCTTCTTTGCAAGCGCAATCAATTCTTTAACTGAATTGACTGGGAATTCTGGATTTGCGGCTAAAACAATTGGTGCTGAAGTTATAAAAGAAATAGGAACAAAATCTTTTTGCGGATCAAAATTTAATTTTTTGAACAGCAATGGCATGATTGCGATGACATCGGTATTAATTAGCAGCGTGTATCCATCTGGCTCGCTTTTAGCTACGCTTTCCGTACCTATTGTGCTGCCTACCCCACCTTTATTGTCCATAACAATAGGTTGATTCAGAATATTTTTTAAGTGTGGTGACATGATTCTTGCAACCGTATCAGAGCCACCACCAACAGCGTATGGGATCACTAGTTTAATTGGTCGGTTCGGGTAATTATCTGCTGGCGCTGAAATAGATGAAGAGCCCAATAGAGCTAAGGTAATTCCAAATGCAAATCTAACGGCATACGTTTTGTTCGTGCGCTTCATAAACCAATCTCCTTATTTTATTCATTCTAAAGTGGAATTTTTTTAAAAACAATCAAATATCGGGTAATCCCTAGTGGGTATTTCAAATTCATAGGGCTATATTGTTCGAACAATAGTATTAATTAGGAATTTTGTGAAAGTTAATGAGCCAATCACCAATTGTTTGATCGATCAGATTCGTACAAAATACTACCCTGTTGGGTCTGTATTACCCACGGAACAGGAATTGCAGCAAAAATTTAATGCATCTCGTTATGCGGTTCGTGAATCTTTGCGTGAATTAGTTGCTATGGGCTTAATTTCACGAAAGCCAAAAACAGGGTCTGTCGTCGTTTCCTTGCATGAAGAGCGCAGTTTTGTACAAAGTCATGGATCTATCAATGATCTTTTTACCTACATAAAAAATTCTAAGCTGATTGTTTTAGAGTCTAGCGAAATTTGTGTTTCTGAAAATCAATTTGACGACTTAGCTCTACCAATTGGCGCTACATGGAAGAAGGTCAAGGTTATAAGGCAGAAAATTAGACCCGCACTGCCCCTAGTAGTAAGTGAAATTTATGTTCCGGTTGTATATAGTAGGATTGAGACTTACTTAGGTAGTCTGAAGGTGCCAATTTATGCCTTACTTGAAAAAATTACTGGCTTTAAGATTACCAAGGTCGACCAACGCATTTCAGGCTGCTTGATATCTAAAAGTCAGTCAAAATATTTGGGGGTGAAGTCTGGCTCAGCAGGACTAAATATTGTTAGACATTATTACGGCATGCAAAATAAACTTTTGCTAGTCACTAACAGTATTTATAGAGCAGACCAGTATACCTATCAAGTTAGCCTGAACTACGATCAATCCCTCAGCTCAAGTCGGCCCTAATGATGAATAAATCCTCACAAGAAAGTCGTGTAGAGACGATTTCTGAGCAATTGTCTTTGTTTGCGCTTAATCTCAAACTCGAACAAATTCCTATATCGGTTTGTGCCCAAGCGAAGTTGCATATGTTGGATGCCATTGGTATTGGGATCGCTTCTAGCCACTATGATTTTGCTAAAAATATCTTGCACGCATTAATGTCTTTACAAGAGAGCAATGATCAGCATTATCAAGTTCTAGGGGTTCCAAATAAGCTATCTATGCGTGATGCCATCCTAGTCAATGGAACATATATTCATGGACTGGATTTTGACGATACACATGCAGCCGGCGTTATTCATGCCTCATCAAGTGCGATGGCTGCCCTTTTGAGCGTAGGGCAGCGTCATAACATCAACGGGCAAGATGGACTTGTTGCTTATCTTGTTGCAATTGAGGTAGCCAGCAGGATTGCATCAGCTGCAAATGGTGGATTTCATGAAAAAGGCTTTCATCCAACTGGTTTGGTTGGTATTTTCGGTGCGACAGTGCTAGTTGGTCGGATCATGAAGCTTACTGCAGGTGAGCTAACAAATGCATTGGGGATTTCTTTATCTATGGCCTCTGGGGTCATGGAATTTTTAGAGGGTGGAGCTTGGACTAAGCGAATGCATCCTGGGTGGGCTGCATCCTCAGCCGTGACTGCTTGCGCCATGGCTAAAAATGGTTTCATTGGGCCAAGAAATACTTTTGAAGGCCGCTATGGGCTGTTTAATAGCCACATTGATTCAAGCAATCTTGCAAGTCTAGAAAAATGTACAAATGGTCTTGGTCAGATTTGGGAGATGCAAAATATTTCATTGAAACCCTATCCTGCATGTCATTACAACCATGCATTTGTAGATGCTGCAGTTACTCTTCGCCAAGAGAATGCATTTGAGATTGACGATATCAAGAGCATCAAAGCGCGCATTAGCGAAAAACAAGTGCCAGTGGTTTGTGAGCCTCAGGCTAGCAAACGAATCCCGAAAAATTCTTATGAGGCACAGTTTTCTATTCACTTTGTGATTGCCACAAGCTTGATAAAGGGCAAATTTACACTCAATGAGCTCGAGAACGATACTATTTTTGATCCACAAATTCTTGCACTATGTCAAAAAATTGAATATGAGATTGATCCTAAATCTGCATTTCCAGAGTTTTATTCTGGAGAGATAGAAATTCAATTGAAATCAGGAAAATCTCTGATTCATCGAGAGCAAATGAATAGAGGATCTAGTGCTAATCCACTAGCTAAGCATGAGGTTTTAGAAAAGTTTTACTCAAATGTAGAGCGTGTTATGAGTCACACAGCAGCAAAAAAATTTACCGAAGACTTTTTAAATTTAGAACATGAGAAGTCTTTCATTAATATCATGAATCAATTGAAAGTTAATTAGGAGACAATGATGAGTTTACAGATACGGCCATTGCAAAAGACTTTTGGTGCTGAAGTGAGTGGTTTAGATTTATCTAAACCACTCACTTCGCAAACTATCGCTGAATTGAAATCACTCTGGCATAAGTACGAGCTTTTATTGTTTAGAAATCAAACCATGGATGAGGCTGAAATAGTTTCATTTTCTAAGCAACTTGGAGATCTAGAAATTCATATTAGGAAAGAGTTTTTATCTCAGAAGTCTCCGGAGATCCTCTATGTTTCAAATATGACTAAAGAAGGAAAGCCAGTTGGAATTTTGGCTGATTCTGAAGTGGGTTGGCATTACGATCAAATTTATTTGCCACGGCCGGCGGTAGGATCTTTTCTATTTTCTGTAAAGCTACCAAGCTCTGGTGGTGAGACATCATTTTCTGATATGTCAGCTGCCTATGCAGCCTTGCCCCAATCAATGAAAAATGCTATTGACGGAAAAAAAGCAGTTCAATCTTATGAGGCTTTTAATGCTCTTTATAGTGTACCCACAAGCACTGAGCAAAAAAAGAAAACCCCTGATATCGAACACCCATTAGTAAGAGTTCACCCCTATTCCGGAAAAAAGGCTCTATATATTTGCCCCGGAATGACTACGCAAATTGTTGGTTTGGATAAGTCGACTAGTGATGATTTATTGCAAGAGCTCTTTGATTGGTCTACTAAGCCAGAGTTTGTTTATTCGCATGTTTGGCAGTTGGGTGACGGGCTTTTATGGGATAACGCCTGCACTATGCACAAACGTGAGCCATTTGACCCCAAGCAAGAACGTCTAATGAAGAGAACAACCATACTTCCCGAGCCAAAATATGCAGTACCAGTTTGAATAGGTTAAAAATAAATGAATAATTTACAGCCTGAAGCGCTTTCGGGATTGCGTGTTTTGGATTGCGCAACTTTTATTGCCGGTCCTTATTGCGCAACTTTTTTTGCCGAATTTGGGGCTGAGGTTATTAAAGTTGAACTGCCTAAAGTTGGTGATCCTACACGTAAATTCGGAACACCCACATCCTGTGGCGATTCTTTAATTTGGCTCTCTGAGAGTCGTAATAAAAAATCTATTACGATTGATTTACGTAAAAAAGAGGGCGCTGATTTATTAAAAAAATTGGTTGAGAAGAGTGATGTTCTAGTTGAAAATTTTCAACCAGGTACATTTGAATCGTGGGGACTAAGTTGGGAGGAATTAAAAAAACATAATCCTAAGTTGATAATGGTGAGAATCTCAGCCTATGGGCAAACTGGACCACTAAGTCCGCTGCCTGGTTTTGGTAGGGTCGCTAATGGTTTTGGCGGTATTTCTTATTTATCAGGATACCCTGACCGACCTCCTGTATCTCCAGGTTCGGCGACCTTGGCAGATTATTTATCTGGAATGTATGGTGCTCTAGGAGCTTTGGTCGCTCTGCAGGCCAGAGATAAAACTCAAGAAGGTCAGGTGGTGGATGTTGGTCTATATGAGTCAGTTTTCCGAATATTAGACGAGCTAGCACCTGCCTATCATTTCAATGGCTATATAAGAGAGCGTATGGGAGCTGGAACAGTGAATGTTGTTCCCCATAGCCACTATCAAACTAAAGATGGTAAGTGGATTGCAATTGCTTGTACTAACGATAAGATATTTTTAAGGTTGGCTGTGCTGATGGGATGCCCCGAACTCGCTGGAAATGGTAAGTGGGGAAAAATTGTTGATCGCGAAAAAGACCGCCTTGTTATAGATCAATTTGTTACGGACTGGACTATGCAATATTCTCGTGAAGAATTATTAAAACTATGTTCAGAGGGCGAGGTGCCTTGTGGCCCCATTAATTCAATTGAGGAAATTTTCACAAATGAGCAATTTGCTGCACGTGAAAACATAGCCTATATTAAGGAACCTAGAATTTCAGATAATCAAGTAATTGCAGTGCCGAATGTTGTTCCAAGACTTTCTGCAACCCCTGGAAAGATTCATTCTTTAGGCCCAAAATTAGGGGCAGATGTTGATTCTCTGCTTTCAAGCATTTTGGCATTTAAGCCTGAGGAAATTGAGGAGCTTCGTCAAGCTGGTGTTATATAGTTAATTAGATATCCATAAATGGCTAAAAATGAATACAAGTATTAAAAATAATTTGTTTCGAACTCTTCTTTTTACTCCAGCAAATCATGCAAGAAGAGTAAGTAAAGCCCTTAGTCTAGATGCAGATGCCGTTATTCTTGATTTAGAGGACGCGGTAGCTAATAGCGAGAAGGTAGTTGCTAGAATGGATGCGATTGCTGCAATCAAAAGCACCAGTCGATCTAAAATTTATGTCAGAGTCAATGCGCTTGATACTCAATGGACTCTGGGAGACCTTCAGGCAGTAGTTGGTCCTGGTTTATACGGAGTGGTGCTACCTAAGGTACAGGGTCCGGAAGATATAGAAATGGTAGATTGGTTACTGGCTAATCTTGAGCGAGAACAGGGTTTGAATATTGGTAGCATAGATTTACTGCCAATTATTGAAACTGCGAAAGGTTTTTCAAATCTCAATAAGATATTTTTAGAGCATCGATATCGATCAAGTAATCAATATCAGCGGGTAAAGCGTTTTACTTTTGGTGCTGGTGATTTTTGCAATGATGTCGGCATGCTATGGACTTCGAGCGAAAGAGAGTTGGATGTCGTTAGAAATTCATGCATTGTGACTGCAAGAGCGGCTAATTTGGAACCACCCATTGATACTGTTTGGATTCATCTCAAAGACCATGAGGGCCTTGAAAGCTCTGTTGTAAGAAGCTTAAATCTTGGTTTTCAAGGAAGATTATGTATTCACCCCGATCAGGTGAGTATTACAAATCAAGTATTTACCCCCAGTGCAGATGAAGTTTTGCGCGCCAAGAAAATTGTGGATAGCTTTCTTGAAGCTGAAAAGAAAGGGTTAGCCGCCATTCAAGTTGATGGCATGTTTGTTGACTACCCTATTTTGTATAAAGCTCAAAAAATCTTAGCGATTCATCAAGCCATATCTATTAATAGTAGGTAAGCACTACTTTGGTTTGGCATTAGTACCTCCTAGTGCACAATGACTCTAGTATGAATTGTTTTGGAGTCTTTACTGATTAGAAGAGGAAATATGAAACACATTGTTTTGATTACAGGAGCTACCGCTGGATTTGGAGAGGCGGCTGCCCGCCGTTTTTTGGCTCATGGCCATAAGGTTATTGCAGCTGGCAGAAGAGCAGAGCGCTTAGAGGCCTTAAAGGCATCACTTCCTGCTGACCAGCAAAAAAATATCCTTACTTTGGTACTCGATGTTTGTGATAGCGCCCAAGTGGATCTTTTGCCTGCCACTCTTCCTGCGCAATTTGCTCAAGTGACTATATTGGTGAACAATGCCGGCCTTGCGCTGGGTTTAGATCCTGCCCAAAAAGCCCTCATCAGTGATTGGGATCAAATGATTGATACGAACGTTAAAGGTTTGATTCATATGACCAGAGCTTTTTTACCCGGTATGGTCGAGCGTCAATGTGGGCATGTCATCAACATCGGATCTGTTGCGGGCCTCTACGCTTATGCTGGCAGCAATGTATATGGTGCAAGCAAAGCCTTTGTAAAGCAATTCAGTATGAATTTACGTGCCGATCTGATTGGCACACCACTGCGAGTAACCTGCATCGAGCCAGGCCTTAGTTCTGGTACCGAATACTCGAACGTTCGTTTTAAAGGCGATACAGCTAGAGTGGAGAAGGTATACCAGGGTGTTGAGGCCCTAAGTCCGGGGGTGTACTAAATTTTGTGTAAACGGTCTAATAATGGGTAAAAGCCCACTCCATAGGAGTAATGATGATGACCGAAGCAGCAAAACGAGCAGTACCCCAAGAACTCATTGATAGCCTGCTGGCAG
>NZ_JAJVCR010000017.1:0-18237 GCF_021395195.1 Polynucleobacter sp. IMCC 29146
AATCTGATATCGTTCTTCTTGGCTAAGGTGTTGATAGGTCATGGCTACTTTGACTTGCTGGTCTAGAAGCTATGGATACTAAGATATCCTTAGCCACTAGGCTTAGTTGTTCAAAGTTGCACTTCGTAGTTGAATCCACCTTTACATTTAAGGCTTTGATAAAAAATTAACTGATTATCATTTTTACAGAAATTTATGAAAAAAATTTGGCTTGCAATACCTCGTGGGATTATATATCAAGGAATTTTTGATAATTTGAAGCATTTATTCTCAGCATTCTTTTGTAGGTTAAATGATAATCAACTAATTATCAATTTTTCTAATAAATTTGCGCAAATAATTGGTAGAAAATACTGCGTTCCCTTCCCCTTAGCAAGGGTAGCTTTGTATTTCACATTAAAGGCGAAAAAGTTTCCAGAGGGTTCTGAAATATTAATGCCACCCATTACTATTAAAAGCATGTTGGATGTTGTGCTTGAGTTAAAGTTAAAACCTGTTTTTGTAGATATTAATTTGGAAACTTTATCATTTGATGGTAGTTTGATAAAGGCATCAATCACTCCTAGAACTAAAGCTATATTAGTAACCTATCTTTTTGGTATGGTGCCAAATATAGAGGAAATAGTTGATATATGCCGTGAAAATAATATTTTTATTATTGAAGACTTCTCTCAATGTCTGAATGGTAAATATAAGGGTAAGGCTATTGGCTCTTGGGGAGATGTTGGTATTTACAGCGCTTCATCAATCAAGACCTTGGACACCTATGGTGGCGGCTTAGCTGTGTGTGACGACCGTTCTTTATACAATTTGCTTTATGAGTCTGAATTATCACTTAAAGAAGTCGATAGAAAAAATTTAATTAAAAAAATATTCACAAATTTAGTAAGGAACTTAGCAACCCAAAGGCTGATTTTCAATTACGTAACGTTTCCTTTTATTAAACAAATATCAAAAAAGACGCCAGAAAAATTATTAAAGCAAACCGGTGAACGTGATTTGTCGATGATTTCCTCCTTACCAACAGCGTGGTTTACTAAGTATTCCTCGTTGCAGGCGTCGGTAGGGTTAAAAAAAATACACGCAATAGAGCATCAAGATAAAGTGCGCATCATAAATTGTGAGACTGTGAAGTCAGCCCTACCTGCAATACGCTTTCCCGAGGGAGTTTTGCATTCAGCAAACGTTTACTGGCAGCTTATTGCCTATTTCACAAGACCGCTTGAGATACAAAAGTCCCTTAGAGATTTAAAAATCGATACTTCAAAAACTAGTCTTACCAAGATCTCAAACCTTTCTCAGTATCCGTATACTGAAATAACTCCAAATGCAAATCATTTATATGAGAATAGTTTATTTATACCTGCACACTTTAATTTAACTAAGTGTGATTTGGAGTATTTAGTTGAAGTTCTCAAAGGGATACATGAAAAATAATAATCTGCCAGTTTGTATTATTGGGTCGGGGTTAGCTGCGATGTCTGCAGCATTATCGTTGGTGGAAAGAGGGGTAAGGCCGACAATACTGGACGTCGGTTTATCTTTGAGTGATGATATTTCTAAGCTTGCTAGCGAAATGGGGGGGGTGGAGCCAGAACTATGGAGCGAGTCTCATAAAACCCTTATGTTTGGGAATAGGAGTTTAGATAAAGAGGGAATTCCTTTAAAACTAGCATTTGGCTCCTCTTATTTCTATGGTGTAGATTCTATTGACGCCCCTATTCAAAGTCTGGGGGGTGAATTTCCCCCTTTTAGTTATGCGCAGGGAGGGCTAAGTGTGGGTTGGGGTGCCTCTGCACTGCCTGCTGACCCAAGAGACTTAAGTGATTGGCCAAGCGAAACAAAAAATTTGAGAGAGCATTACCAATTCTTATTGAGAAACATAGCCTATTCTGCGGTTGATGATAGGCTTTCATCAAATTTTCCAGTTTATTCCTCGGTGATAGATCCAATAAAAATCCAGCCTGGAAATTTAGCGTTATTAAATGATATGGAGAAGGCTAACATTTTTGTTAAGGACCAAATTACATTTGGTCAGGCGAGAAGTTTGGTTCAAGCTACAGATTCCAAAAATGGATTGGGCTGCAAGTATTGTGGTAACTGTATGAGTGGTTGTGTATATGGGGCAATATTTAAATCTGATAAAATCTTAAAAGATTTAATAGCTCACGATAAGATCGACTATTTCTGCAATCATCATGTATTAAAGCTCGCTGAGGATGAAAGAGGTGTTACAGTCTATTTTAAAAATAAGAATAATTTTGGTAAGCTAACATTTTCTAAAGTTTTTCTTGCTGCTGGGGCTGTTAACAGTACTCGTATAATTCTCAAATCAAAAAATATATACAATTCCCGAACACTTTTAAAGGCTGTTCCTGGATTTGTTATGCCAATGATAAGAATTGGTAAGGCTAATAACACTTGGCCAAAAGCAAATACACTTTCTGGAATATTTCTGGAATACAAACCAATTTTAGACTTTTGGGCGCATTGTCAAATATCCATCCCTAATGAGCTGGTGTTAAAAAAAATTGACCTGCAATTTAGCTCCAATTGGCACCCTAGCGCTATAAAATCATTGCTTTCTAGACATTTGGTTGTGGCAACTGTAACTCTCCATTCGAATTTTGGGAATGGATATGCCTTATCATTGGTTCGCGATGGTGTAACTGAAAATGATACATTGGTCAGCTCAAGGGAGCCTCCTGGAGAGGCAAAAAATGCCATTAGGGAGGCTATGAAAAAGCTTTCTGGAATTACAAGGAAATTTGGATGTTATCCATTGAGTTCATTTGCTTTAGATAGCACTATATCTAATGGGTATCATATTGGGGGTAGTATGCCAATGAAATCAAGGCCAGTTAATTCAACTGATACGGATATTTTAGGCAGGCCCCTTGGATTTCAAAGGGTACATGTGATAGATAGCAGTATATTCCCGACAATACCCGCAACAACAATTGGCTTACTAGCAATGGCAAATTCCGCAAGAATTATAAAATCGGTACATCTGGAGTAAAAGATGCTTTTTATTATTCAGCTATATTTTTATCTTCTTAACACTTTATATTTAGCTATTGATTTATTTCCGCCACCGTTTAGGGGGGTCCTCTTTCATTTAATATTAAAAAAATTAGGAAAAGGATGTCTTATAGATTATAAAACCTACTTTAGGTTTCCTGAGTTAATAAGCATTGGCAATTTCGTGGCAGTAAACAGGGGTTGTCAATTTTATGCATCTCATCTAGAGGGCGGAGGCAAAATAAACATCGGCGATCATGTTGTATTTAGTCCAAATGTTAAGATTTATACCGCTGGTCAATTCTATGATTCCTTAAAATTAAAAAATAGAGTAGGCTCCATAGTTATAAACAAGTACGCTTGGTTGGGCGCTGGCGCTATTGTTTTGCCTGGTGTCAGTATTGGAGAGGGCGCTGTTATAGGTGCGGGTTCTGTAGTAACTAAAGATATCCCCCCGTATGTGGTTGCCGTTGGAAATCCTGCAAGAATTATTAAGAAGCGAATAATTTCCAATGCAAAATAATGAAGACAATCCAAACTACATAGTAATTTTTTTAAACTGCTTTGCTGTAATCCTTGCATCTTTATTGGCGTATTACCATAACACTGATAATCTATTTAATGGATTAGATGGATTGGGATGGCTTGCCTTAATAAATGAGGAAAAAACTTTTTTCCCTTATTTACCAAATATTTATTCTAACTTGTTAGCCGGTATCGGTAATTTATCGGTTCCAGCTAATTATATTTATTTCCCACCATATTGGATTGATATATTCTCGGCTGGAAGTAATTTCAATCCCGTACCCTCTTATATTGGGTATGCATTAATTTCATTTTTATCTATTCTGTTGATCGGAAGATCATTTCATTTTCAATTTGAAGTGTCTATATTAGCATCTTGGTTTTTTATATTAATAATATTTCCTTTTTATGAAAATTTTAATATTAATAAAGTAGTTTTCTTAGTGCCAAATTTTTCAATATTATTCTTATTTTTGGGATTTTTCATTTATGCCATTTCGCTACTGCAAGTTTCTAGCACATATAAGCTATTGCTAGCGGTTTTAGTTTTACTTATTGATATTATTTATTTGCTGCTCGCCAACCCAATAGGATATCTTCTGGTGGCACCATTAATGTTTTGTCTGATTTTAATTTCTATAATAGAAAGCTCATTTAAAAGAAAATTAATTCAAATAATTGTCTTTTTATTAATGCTATTTTTGTTTTATTTAGTGGGGTGGATTGATTATTTAGTTGGTTTTTTTATAAATAGTGCCTATGTTATTTTTAAAGATAAAATAACTCAGTCAGTAGACGCGTCTATATTATTAACACGCCCTTTTGAAATTGGGGGATATGCTGGCCGGCTTTTATTCATTGGTGCATCTTTGGGCGCGGCCTTGGAGTTAGCTAAAAAGTCTAGCAAGCTTAAAACTCTTGCAAGTTTATGCTTATTACTTCAATTGGCAATAATAGGCTGCTATTTAATTAATTCGATGAGTCTTGTTGCGTGGAAATTGCCGCAAATTAATTTTTATGAAACTATCTTTTCTCCGCTATATTGTCTATTTTTTTGCCATTTGATTTATAGAATTCTTAATTACTGTAAGCTTTTCGCTTATGAAAAATTTCATATAAGTTTCAATCATTTGAGCATTAATCTGTTTTATTTAGGCATTATTTTTTTAAGCATTATTACATTAAACCCTGGGAAAATGGATCGTAAGTCAGATTACCCTCTTCCCGAGTCAACAATCTTGACAAAGTATTTAGAATCCAAGATTGGAATAAAAGACGAGACTAAATTTCGCGGAAGAGTTTTGAGTGTTTGGCCTGATAAAAATATTGTTGAGCAGCGAGAATACTTTTATAAGCAAAGTCAATATTCCAAGAATGATCATCTAACGGCGGGATTATGGTTACATCTAATTCCAACACTACATGAATATAGTCCCATTATTTCGCCCAGTTTTTTTTGGATAATAGATCAATTTCTCTCGAGTGATGATGTTATGCATGTTAGAAACTGGACATTATTTACTAAGTTGGATATGAAAATATTGAGAATGTTGGGGGTTTCTTATATCTTGAGCCCTAAATTGGCAATTGAAGGAGGCAAGAAGGTGTTAAGCATTTCCAATGAAAATAATAATTTAGACGACCTAAATTTATTCTCTATTGCAAATGCTAATATAAATGGAATTTCCATATTGCAAATTAAACCTTTTAGTTCCTTGATGGAGGCTAGTGAGGTCATGCATTCCGCCTGGTTTGATTTGGATAAAGCTGCTGTTGAAAAAGCCATATACGAAAAATTTAAAAGTGATTCGATAGGTCTTAAACCAGCAATCAATAATTCGGTTAGGATCGAAAAAGGCGGCTATAAAATTAATGCCACTTCCGATGGAATATCGTTGCTAATGCTGCCAATCGAGTACAGTAATTGCGTTAACATAAAAGTAATTACAGGTGATAAACCAACGGCAGTTCGAGTAAATGTGACGATGCTTGGCTTGTTGTTTGCTGGTGATCTAGACGTGATGGTTGTCAATGAAACTGGACTGTTAAACAATCCCAAGTGCATGCTAAAAAATTATGAAGACTTTATAAAGTTAAAGAAAAATTTTTAGCAATGGTTCAATAACTACTTATTACATTAAACTGAAATTGGTAGGTTTCAGGTTGAGTTACTGTATAAGATTTTAGTTGATATGGGCGATGTGTGGATATAGTGTAGTTGATGTCATAACGAGTTATAAAAATAATCGCTTTAAAATTCAGCAAAATTAAAAAAAAGTAATTTAATTAAATCTTAATAGAATTTTTAAGAACCCTTACAACGTGATTGATTTCGTTGTTTGACATTCCCACCCAAAGAGGAAGCCTTATTAAAGAATTGGCTTGACGGTTTGTAATATTCATGCTCCCTGAAAATTTCCCAAATTTTTTTCCAGCAGGACTTGAATGCAATGGTACGTAGTGTGAAACAGCATTAACACCTTTATTATTCATAGCTTCAAGAGTTCTCTCTCGATCAATCTTATTATCGAGCACTACATAGTAGATGTGTGAATTACTTAAGCATTCTTTAGGAATAACTGGTCGTTTAAGTAAGCCGCTTTCTTCTAAAGATTCAAGCTGTTGATGGTATTGTCGCCAAGTATTCTCTCGATTTTTTGTAATCTCTAGTCCCTTTTCAATTTGAGCACATAAAAAGGCGGCTGTAATTTCACTTGGTAAAAAGGATGACCCTATATTTTTCCATGTATATTTAGCTACTTCTCCCCGAAAAAAACCACTTCTATTTGTGCCTTTCTCGCGAATTACTTCAATCTTTTTTAGATTGGATGGATGATTTACTAAAATGGAACCTCCCTCTCCGGAAATGATATTTTTAGTTTCGTGAAAGCTTAAGGCCCCATAATCTCCAATAGTTCCAAGATAATTATTTTTATACTTTGATAGATATCCTTGCGCAGCATCCTCTATTAAAAAAAGATCATTGTCTTTTGCAATTTTTTTGATCTTATCCATTTCGCAGCTCACGCCGGCATAATGAACGGGCACAATCGCCCTAGTTTTTTTGGAGATTGCATTTTCGATTAGGTCTTCATTAATATTTTGTGTGTCAGGCCTAATATCTACAAAAATTGGTATCCCCCCCCTAAGTACGAATGCATTCGCAGTGGACACAAAAGTAAATGAAGGCATAATAATTTCATCACCCGGCTTTATATTTGTAGCTATTGCAGCAATCTCTAAGGCAGCAGTACACGAATGAGTTAAAAAGGCCGAACCTTTTGCTGAAAGGCTTGACGCTATCATTTCTTGACTTTTTTTAGTGAACTCACCATCTCCCGCTAGTCGAAGATTGTGGTGAGCCAGACGTATATAGTCTAATTCATTGCCCGTCATATAGGGTTTGTTGAATGGAATTAACATATTCACAAATTTAAATAATTTCAAGTTTAATTAAATTGCATTACTAATACGTTTGCCAACTAAGTTGTTGTTTATAGGACTAACTTCGCTAAGAAAGAGAAAAGACGTATTTCGTTTTATTACAATGGTATCCTCATACACCATTACAATGGTATTGATTGGAAATTTAGAGAAAATTTCTGTTAGGAAAAGATTTTTTGAAATCCAGCCTGAGTGGCATTTGTACTCATTATTATCTATAATAAATCGAGCACCTTGATTGTGGTTGTCAAAAGCCTTAATAGTCCTCAGAATTGAATTGTTATCTTGGGCAAATTTTATATAACGCGAATCAATAGAGCGAGTAAAATAAATAAGGTCATTACTGTTGACTTGGGGTCTTTGCGGCTCAAACCTAAGATTCCAGGCCTCGATAAAGCTCTTCTTTTCCGCAATAAAGCTTAGTTGATATAAAAGTGAGGCGGTGAGATCTTGGCTAAATGGGATTTTTACTTGGGAAATTATCTCTCCGCAATCAAATTTATCATTCATGACATGGCAAGTAGCCCCGCAATCACGCTCATATAGAATGGCTCCAAGCACTGGGTCAACTCCTCTTAGATCTGGCAAATAAGAAGGATGGATATTTATATATTTTTTGTCAGGAAGGTCATTTAGCCTTAACTTGAATGGCAAGCCATTTGAAATTAAGATATCGAAATTAGACTTATTTATTAAATCATGAACTTCTTCACTATTTTTAACAAGATCATAATCATAACTGTCTAATATACTGTCTTTTTGCAAATGAGTGCCATCAATACATACTATTTGTACATTCTTTGTTTTTTTTAATAATTCTTCCAAAACAAATCGACGATTTCCTATAAATAAGTATCTCAACGCGCCTCCAAAACAGCATAACCAAAGCCAGTTTTGCCATAATTATTTCCGTTATAAAGCATATAATAAATGCCATCATGTTCAAATGGATAGGGGTAGGCGATTGATTCGGAATCAAATTTATCGGAATTGGAGGATATCTCAATTCCGCTTTTTCCATCATTTCTAGTCCAAACCAAGCCATCGTTAGATTGAGCAAATCCAATTCTATAAAGAGGGCAGTTATTTGCCCCTCGGCAAGAAAACCACATAAGATAAGTGCCCCACCAATTTACTACTGTTGGTCTGCCAAATGAGTGTTCATGCTGATCTTTAAAGGGGATTATTTGCCCTGGATAATAATTCCAATCTATTCCATCTTTTGATTCTGCATAATGAATGCCATAAAGAGGCTTCCAAGAGCCATCTGAGTTTTGAGACCAGGATATGCCAGAGTTATACCAACTTCTCCATCTGCTTCCATCTCGCATAATCGACGTTCCTGCGGCGAAATATGGATTGTGTCTATCACGCGCCATGATCGGGCCTTGAAATTTACGACGTATAGAATGGTCTACATGATTTATTACTGCTAAGCCAGTATCGCAAATCCAGAGATTATCGGTTAAATTATTCCACCCAGAGTAATAGAGATAAGACTCTTCTGGGGCTATATTTACAACGCAGCAAGATAGTAATCCCTCTGAGTCAAATGTACCCTTCATTCCGGGCTCTAGAGCTAATTTTGGAGGTTCTAAAACGGTTATTTTTTTATTTTTAATTTCCGCTAAACAAGTAAAGATAAACGAGTGATTTTGACTATTTCGCATTGAAAATATCAAAATGACTTGATTTCCGCCCAACTTAAGTACGCAAGGATGGGAGGCATGGGTAAAGCCAGCAATACCCCCGCCTCCTTCAACTAACAAATTTTTTTTGTCCCAATAGAAATCTTCAATATTCTTCATTCCTTTAAAGCGCTTACAATGAGCCCCTCTAAAAACTCTACTCGACTTTTTCCACTTTCACGGGCAAGGAGATAAATCTTTTCCTTAAGATCAGGGTTAATTCCTTCTAAAATACCAAAATATCTCGTTCTCAAGGACCCTCCACGACTACCTTTATGAACTACATCTAGATCAATCACAGGGTCAGTTGATTTAATATATCTAATCAAGTAAAAGCAATTATTAAATAGATACTCTAGCTTAAAATCGGAAACCCCTAAAGGAAGGTATCTTAACGGCGCGGCACATTTATACAGAGGATTATTTTGTATAAGAATTTTGCTAATTTCATGGCCGTACATCCAAGGTGCTATGCCCTCATCACCAAATTGAATGATCCCACCAATCTTGGCAACTCGATGCATCTCCTTAATGCCAATGTCAATTTCTTCGAATAGGTTCAAGCCTCCAAAATGATAAACAATATCAAATGAATTATCGTGAAATGGTAAATTGCATGCATCCCCAACAAAAAATTTAATAGAACTAGCTTTGAGTAGAGGTAAGTTCCTTTTTATTGCTTCTTCCAGCATCTCGAAAGCGATATCTTGTACATACAATTTAGAGTCTGGAAAAGTATTTAAAAGATAAGATAAATCATTGCCTGCACCCGCACTGGTAACTAATATTTTTGGTGAATAGTTTTTGGAGTAGTCCAAATTCTTAATCAATTTATTTCGAAAGTCTTCTTCGGATGTGCCATGCACGTCATGAAGCCATTTCATTGCATTATCATGAATAGGTGCAGCATTTAAAATAGAAAACTCGTTTTTCCCAACCTTTTGCCTTTCAAAAACTGTTACAGGATATCCATGGATATTTTCTATATTGATTTCTTTCTGACAAATACATCTACATAGTTCATTGTTAATATCTAAATCTGATTTACAGACTGGGCATATAAATTCAAGCATTTAGTAGCTCCTGTTCCTATCTAAAAATTTAATAAAGCTAGCAGAAGAAATGCTTGCAATGGGATCGCCTTTTTTTATGACAACGGTGTTATCCGGAAGGGATCGATCTACCAATACTCCTGCACCAATAAAGCAGTTATTCCCTATTTTAATTCCCGCCACTATTGAAGCATTTGCGCCAATAAAAACATTATCGCCAATGCAAGTATTGCCAGAGATAGTTGCGCCGGCAGTAATCCAAATGTGATTTCCTAAAATGCAGTGATGGCATACAGTTGCTCCGCTCCATATAAATACATTATCACCTATAGTGACGCATGGTTGTATAGAAGATCCTCGTAAAATTAAGCAATTTTTACCATAACTAATTTTTTCAAACTTATTAAATTCGTAAGTCAGGCTGGTAACTCTAAATCCATCGAAAACAATTCTTTTGAATACTTTTTCGCGATCAATATTTAGATTTTTGTAGCCTAATGCTGTAAAAATTGTAGCGCTATCTCGATTTTTAAGTAGCTCAGAGTATCTTATTACAGGTTTTCCTAGGTGAATATCTGATAAAAAATATTCATCATCAACGCAAAAACCACGAAATGCCAACTCTCCATAAATCGACTCTACTTGGGATGCGCTAACTTCTGCGGCGGCGCCCAAACCGAAGATCCAAATATTATTTGGTGGCATTGAGTAGCCCCTTATCTCCCATAACTTCTTTTGGCCAAAGCTTTAGATTTGGTCCAAATTGTGAAAATAAGGCAAATACAAGCCTTTCGAAACCTATGCCCATGCAGCAAGAGCTAGCAATACCACCTCCTTTTAATTTAATTTCGAATGCTTCACCAAAAGTTTGCAGATGATAATTGATTGAGCCTACTGCTAACCATGAATCAGAAAAAGGTATGTAGGCCAGCACCTCATATTTGAGTGCCCCGCTGTTTTGAAATGTAATTTTTTTTAATTTTTTTGAAAAAAAAGGATCATTTGAAGCTTCTATTTTAAATTTTAGTCCCAAGCTTTTCATAAATTCTTTGCATGTTGTTATAAAGTTATTGCGTTGTTTTATAACAAAATTTATATTCCCAACTGCCATTATGTCTCTGACGGAATAACTTAATAATCTTGCAAGTGTATTACCCCCTTCATTTCTAAACACTCGATTATATGTTGTATACAACTGATTTTGCAGTTGCATTTGATTTCCTAGAGCAAAATAACAGCTAGTGCAAACCGATGGTTGACATCCGCCAATTAAGTTAACGCAATTAACAATTGAGGGGAAGTTTTCTACAGCCTCAGTTAAATTTTCTCCTTCAAAGTGCTCGCTAACCATTGAAAGGCATTTCGAGGCATTATTCGTTCCCAGAACAAATAATGCCTCATGTGGAAAATCACCCAAGTATCCTGTTTTATGAAAAATATCCATACTCCATAGTCCAGGGTTTTCAATCTCTACAGCAGAGTAGTCCTTCAAGGCTATAGATTCAAAGGTTCTTTCTAATTGTTTTTTTACCGACAGCACATCCCCTTGGAGTAGTGCCATGCCGGGTTTCATCCACTTAACATCACCGCTTAAGTCTAAATCTTTTTGAACATCTCCTTTAAATAATAAATATTTTGGGTCGTGTTCGTAGAGTAAAGCCTCGCTTTTTAGTCGTTCAGCAAAAATTACAATTCGAGCGATTTCTTTAATGCTCTCAAGCTCAGAATTTGAAGGCTCAGGCTCAATGCTTAGGAATGATTCCGTGTATAGGAATTTGAATTCCGGGAATGATATTTTCAAAAATTTCAAAATTGGTTTGAAGTTTTCTGAAGTTAAATCAAGCTTAATTTTCACTTATTGCCCTTATTGACGATCAAATTTCCCACTAATTGGCTAAATATTTTTTTATTTAAAACCAAGCTACTACCTTCAATAAACTCAAAACTAAGGGCTTCGCGTAATAGTCTATTTGGCTCCTCATTTTCCAGATACCCAAAAGCCCCATGAGCCTTCAAGTTTAACTGTGAGCTTTGTATTGCTATTTCTGCACCTAAATTTTTGGCTATTGTACAATCAGAGTTTAAGAAAACGTACTTATTATTCCCCAAATAATCTAAGGCTACATTTCTTATGGCTTCTACAGCCCGCAATTGAGAGTTTGCCTTGGCTAATTCCTGTTGCCAAATCTGATTTTCGATAAATTTCTTACCCAATGAATGGCGACTATTAAGTCTATCAAAGCACATTGAAATGCAAGATTTTGTTAACCCTATTGCTGAGCTTGCTGCGTACACTCTTCCAACAGAAAATATCCACTCAAAGGCAGGCCAGCTTGATTCACTGCAAATTGTTGGTAATATCTGATTCTTATCGAGGATTACCTTATCAAAAGTGATGTCTGCAAGGGCGGAGCCACGATTCCCGGCCAAAGAATCTATTAAATCGATCTTTATGCCTTTTGCTAAACTTGGAACTACAGCAATAGCTAATTCGCCCTCATAGAGGCAAGTTACTAAAAAAAAATCAGCGATGCCGCCCAAAGTGATCCAAGTTTTGTGACCATATAAAATAAAACTACCATCTGCAATTTTGGAAAGATGAGTTTTAAGGCTTTTAGGATTAGTGTTCCCGCCAGTTTCCGTATAGGCAACGGAACCAATTGCACCTCCAATTTTTATTTGACTATAGACGTTATTTAAATAGTCATTCTCACCTTGATACCTTTCTAAAGTTTTTCCGAACATGCCACAGCTAACCAAAAAAAAATTTCTAGTATTGCCACAGTACTTGGAAACCTCTTCCGTGGATATAGCCAGTGCATGCAAACCCTCTGGGCTATTTCTGCTATTGGTAAATATTTTTTCAAGCAGCCCTAATGAGGTTGCCGTCTTTATTAAACTGCGATCAAAATGTACCCTAGAATCAAACCTATTTGCGTACCTAATAACATGGCTTTTTGTGTATTCATGAAGAATGGAGTCTAATTTAGTCACTATCTACCCTGTGAAATATAGTCATAAATCTTTTTAAAACTCGTTAATGCTGAAAAATCTTCTCCAGATAATTCTTTTAATTTAAATTCAAATTGAAGCTCTATCATTAAGTCCATGTGCGAGAAAGAATCCCAGGTTTCAACAGTTTTAATATTGGCATCAAAAACATCAACATCATCTAGATGAAATTTATCCTTAAAAATTTTAATGAGCTTAATGTGTACCGAGTCAAGGTTTATTTGATTTCTTTCCATTTAAAAACGCACTCCTGAAGTTTATTTTTTTAAAATTAATTTGCCTTCTTTGATTTGCACACCACCCAAAATACTTTTTCCTCAATCCCGTAAAAATTATTATTAGCAAATCCAAATGAAAAATCTTCAAAATATAGTGAAAAGTATTGTTGTATTGATTCTATATCCGGAAATCCAAATAATCGATACCCATTTCTATTCTTGTAGGGATCTGCTCTGATAATTCTTGATCCATCAGCTAAAACATCAGCATTATTAAAAATATAGGACTCAGTATTAGCAACAGAGGCTACAAGCCATCCACCGGGCTTAAGAACCCTCTGATATTCTTTTAGATTATCTAGCAGAACGTCACTATCATCGCAGTAGTATATGCAATGGCATGCAAGAATTACATCAAAAAAAGAATCCTTAAATGGGATATTGCTGTTCCTTCCAACTTTTAGATTGGCCGTTAGACCTAAATTCGATAAACGTTTTTTTGCAAGAGAAACAATGCCCTTAGTAATCTCAATTCCGGAAACTTTGAATCCTTGTTCTGCAAGAAAAATTGTATTACGACCATCTCCAAAAGCAATATCAAGTACCTTTGCACCAGTTTTGGGCTTATTGAAGATTAAGTTTGGATAATCAGCAAGAAAGGTGCGTACAACAAATTCGGTTGGATAAGTCCTTGGATTCTTAATTTTGGAATAAAAAATCTCGTATTGCAGATTAACAATATGGTTACTACCTTTCATAAGTCTTCCTAACTATTGATATAGGCCTCCTTTTTGTTTCCATAAATATTTTCATGATATAAATTCCAATAATGCCAATAAAAAAAATAATAAGTCCTGATAATAGCCATATTGAGATAATTAATGAGGTCCAACCATCTAGCGGGATATTTAAAGCCAACTTTTGGTAGGCCAAAAAAATTGCATATAACAGAGCTATTATAAATATAACAAAGCCAGTATAAAAAATTAACCGCAATGGTGCTGCGCTGAATGAAGTGATGGCATTAATAAAATGATCAACTTTTTTTCTGAAGGTATATGTAGTTCCTGGCCTCTTATGTTTTTTTATAAAATGAGGTTGCTGATTAAATCCTGTAATTACCCATATATAGGATATTATGAATTCATATTCATGAAACAATAATAGTGCATCAACATAAGGACGCTTCATTAATCGCATGGTGACAATGTTTTTTGGATGATTTATGTCGCTTAAAAAATCCATCATATAGTAAGCTACTGATCCGCTAAATCTCTCAAACCAACTGCCTTTTCGAGTCTCTTGAACGCCATAAACTACGTCGCAACACTGCCGTTCTAGTTGGTCATTGAAGCTTAGTAAATATTCTGGATCTTCTTCAAGATCGGTATCCATTAAGAGCACTCTGTCACCCTTTGCCTTGGCAATGCCAGCAAGCATGGCTTTATGGTGCCCGAAATTTCTAGATAAATCCAAGACCACAACATGTGTATCTTGCTCAAATAGCTGAATAGCAATATTTAAGCTATTGTCTGGGGACCCATCATTAACATAAATAATTTCATAGTCTTCAGATACTAATTTTTTTGCTACCCCAGAAACCCTTCTATGAAATTCAGCCAAATAGATTTCTGAGCAATATAATGTGCCGACAATTGATAGTTTCATAGTGATGAAATCTTCATAAATTTTCTCGCATTCTTACCAGTATTGAATAAAAGATCTAATATGGAGACTTCATGAGTAAATCCATTCCAAAGTTGAGGATATTCTGGATATCCAGTGTAATTAAACCAGATAAGTTGAATATTTTTTTCGTTAAATTTGAATTCATTAATATAGTTTTTAGCGGAGGGTCCTGAGATATAAGTGTCTCCGCCAGCTTTTAAACATAGATCCACTAAGCGTTCAGTTTTACCCTGAATTATCTCGTAGTCACTTGAGCTACTGATGTGAGTATTGATTTCCAAATAAGTGCATATGGCGGATATTAATTTTCTATTTATGTCTGATAAATTGATTGACTTGCGGTCTAGATAAATTGGCGCAAGCCAAGTGGAAATGCTATCAAAATGACTTGCTTTCTTATAATTTGCACTCAAAGTTTGCCAGTGATTTTCTCCCCAATCAGTGTCATCAATTAGTGTTTCTTTGATTGTTTGATAATAGCGACCTTTTACTTTTACAGGTATAGTTAACCACTGAGTCCCATTTGGGGTTTTAATTATGTTTCTATTGCGCCAGTCCCTCCGAGTGTATTGCATATCATCATACAAAATAAATTCGTCAACAGCCGCAATCAGATCAAAATATCCTTTCCACGGGATATAATTTGATTGGAGGATGGCTATCTTCTTCATTATTTTTTTATGGCATTTCATAAATTTGTTAAACGTAATGCACTATATCTTCTTAAAATTAACACGCCAATAATTAGGGTCAATAATCCAAGTGTCACAGTAATATAATAATTGGTTGCTGGCGGCTTGTATAAAAATTCAATTTTTTTTATCTGGGGCTCTATGACAATTCCGCGCATGAATATATTTGTTGGATAAATATGTAATTTATTTCCCTTTTCATCAATTGCCACCCAATCATTTGTAAAGCGCTCATTTAGCACTAAAAATCTTTTTTCTTCTGAAGGGCTTAAGTTGACAACCACTTTTGAGCTCTGGAATACAGGAGTAATAGTTCCTTTGGTGGAAAATTCAGCTCCTGAATTGGCTCCTTCAGCAATGCTTGTTATTTCTGGATAATAGCCCGGGGATCTTGATTTTCCGCCAGGTTTTAGAAGGGCTAATGCTTCATTTAGGTCTTTAGCTGGAACAATTGATTTTGCGAAAAATACTCTTGGCGTAACAGGTAAAGGATTTTCTTCTATCTTTAGATCATCTATCTGTAATTCTCTGAATTGGCCATTAGGTAATTTAATGCTATTAGTAAATAAACCAGGTTGAAAATGGAGTGCATATTTAGTGTTGAGAAGACCTAATAAAGCCCAGTCTAATTCATTGGGGTTACTATAGGTTATTGATCTAACCTGTGCTGAGGGCATTAAATTCAGAGCAGCTAATCTACTTGGGGTGCTATTAAGGTAGCCATCAATAGATCGAAGATGAAGATTGCTTGCAATTCTCGTTGAGCAATTAATGGCCACGTCTTTTGGATTGCATATAAACGAAATTCTATAAGATTTTGTTTCCAAGCGATTTTCAATATTCCTTAATAGAGCTTGCGATGGAGGGAGAAATTCTCCTTTGTGGGCCATTGATATCGAAGGCTTCTTAAATGCAGTGACATCATGCCAACGATCGGGACCCCATATAAAAGAGATTGCATATAGAATGCCCTGAAGTAATAGTGCTGTAGCGAGCATTAGTCTTAATACATTGGAAGAAAGTAAATGCTTTTTCCAGTAATACAGCAAAAAGACTACGAATAAGAGCGATGCAATAATTCTAAAAGTTGCGCCACCTTGCAGTGTCAACCAATTAGGGGATATCGTAATGGGTCGCAAAATAGAGCCGTTCCCATAAAAGGCGATGAGCTCAATCGCAATGATGATCAGTACGGTGAAGCATATTGAAATCCAGGGGCGAGCGTTTAAAAAGTTGAATTTTAGGTAAGTTAAATTATTTGAACTTGCAGTATTCGTTAAAGGTTTGTTTAGGGCATCTAAGGATAGGCTTACTAAGATGCAGGAGGGCAAAATACAGATTAATAAAATTCTGTAATGAATAAAGCCTATTTTTCCAAATAGCTGATATATCAGCTCATACCCTGGAGAAGTAAAGACAACAAGAAAACTAAAAATCAAGACATAGCTTGCAAATTTGGCATCATTATCTTTTAGTTTCCAGGGAAGTCTTGATGCCAGCGCATAAATAATAAGGATTGCTGAAAACAGCCCCATATAAAGCAGAAATCCCTCACTCAGATTTGTGCCGTTCCCTAGCTTGGATAGTTCGTCCCAAGATGATCCTAAGATTCTGGCATCAAACCAACGCAATATTTCAAACCAAGGTAGATGTTGACCCATAAAAACATGGCTATTAATAGGGCTCGATTCAAATCGATTGCTATCTAAAAAATCTTGCCCAATGGTCACGATACGTGGGATTGATGCAAAAACCCCAGGAAGTGCTGCTAATAGGCAAAACCCAAAACCTCGAAAATTTTTCTTTTGAAAAGCGAGCCAAAAAGCGTAGGCAAAGCCTAGCAGAGTAAGGTAGCCAATTTTTTGTATAAAAGTGAAGTTAAAGAGGAAAAAGCTAATGGCTGCTATAGAAAAATAGCTGGCATAACTTAATTTCTGATTAATTTTTTTTATCTGCAATAGCAAAAGCGGAGCCAACACCAAAACCGCAAAACTCATGTCATTTTGAGCGTTTTTTAATAACGTCAGATTGCAAGTCTGATACAAGATGCCGCCCACGATAGAGGCTAGTTGAGTTCTTCCTGATGCAATAAGAAACTCATAGGCAAACCAGCCCGAGAGGGCTAATAAGATAATTGCTTCATATCCTGCAAATTGATAAACATCTTTTATCCCTGCTAGCGCACCAATCAGGGCAACTGGATTGGGAAATTGAAAAGGAATACTTACTAGGCTATAGCCGCCAAAAATTGAGTCACTCCACAAGGGGAATTGGCCACTCTCAAAGGCCTCTATGTAGGCTTTAAGAATCGATAGCGAGTGATTCATTCGGTCGGAGTCGCCAACAAATACCCCAAATTGCAAAACATGAGGTAAAAAAATTAAGCAACTTAAGCCTAAGAAGAATAGAGGAGCGTAAAGTCGCTTCAAAGAATATCTTTCCTAAAATATATCGGTTAATTGTATTCCCAATGATTTATCAAGTAACACAAAGCATATTAATTAATTTAGTATTATCTATTTTAGATTAAAGGAATATGTATTAAAAAATGACTGGTTATATTTTATTGGGTAATAGTATATATATTTTAGAAAATTATTGGCTATTAATTAATCTATAATTACTACATTAAGTTTAGTATGACGATCCGCCACTTTTTATCCTCTATTTCGTAAACCTAATAAGTTAGGGTGCAGTCTTCTTAATTTCCTTAACTTTGAGTGCAAGCGTAATAGGCCTTTAAATCATCTTTTCTATAGGTCTTCAATGGGTGAATTCAAACACGAAGTGCAACACGGTTTAAAGATTGCATAAAGACTTCACTCGGTGTTTTAAATCCTAATCGTTTTCTGGGTCGGTTGTTTAATCGGTCTTGGATCATTCTAAGCTCCTCGTC
>NZ_JAJVCR010000018.1:0-14891 GCF_021395195.1 Polynucleobacter sp. IMCC 29146
ATGGATGTATAAATACAATTATCAACGTCCAAACATGGCATTGGGCGGCATTACCCCGAAACAGCGACTGGCCATGGTTGCTTAATGAATCCTACTTCTGGGTTCGGTTAAATAAGGGGGGATTACCAGGTGAGCTTTAATATTTACAAAGTCTAGATTTATTTGGTTTAGTATTTAATTAATACAAAATAAGGTTAAACATGAAAAAGTCTCTTTTTGGCATCTTTTTACTAACGGTCTCTTTTGGCGCAATTGCTGCCTGCCCCGGATCTCAACAGTCGCTTATTATTGCTGGGGAAAATATGTGTGGCATGGTTAGTCCAGCTACTGGCAAGGGCATTAAAGCCGGCGCAATTTCTATTACTATGCCCGCCGGCCCAGATTCCCAACTTTATAAGCTGCATAAAAATCAGTTAAATAAATTAAAGCCGGGAATTTTTAAAGACTATGTTGAAGATCTCAAGAAAGATGAAATTCCTGTGGGCGTTTCTCATGCTATTAGTTCAGTAAAATTTGCTGCAAACAGTTTGCCACAATACGCCAACAAAACTTATGACTGCGACCTGCCCCATATCAATGAAGCTCCCAAGGGCAATGTCTCTTCAGCTATTTTATTAATTCCTAACTGTGTACTAGCAGCTAAATAGTCCGGCCTAGCCGACAAAGCCGTGCTTAATGATTAGACTACACCGTGGCCTTTGATATAAGTTTCAAGATATTTAATTTGATCGCCCTGTTGGCTAATAATATTTTTTACAATATCGCCAATGGATACCACTCCAACTACCTGATTCTGCTCCAGAACAGGCAAATGACGGATGCTACTTGAGGCCATCAAACCCATGCAATGATCTAAATCATCATTAAGACTAACTGTAATCAAGTTTTTAGTCATGATTTCATGAATCTGAGTAGTTTTTGGATTTAACTCAGGCAATAAAACTTTAATTGCACAATCACCTTGGGAAACAATGCCTAGTAGACTCTTGCCCTCAATTACCAGAACTGCGCGTACTCGGTTATTGCGCATTAATTGTAAAGCCTCGCTAACGGATGCGTTTGGTTGTACCGAAATAATGACGCCAGATTTTTGCTCTAAACAACTTTTAACGCTTGCCAAGATATTCTCCTTTTAGTCTTGAGATAAATGCCAATAGAGCTACATAAATACGCCCGTATTAGTATTTGCCATTTGCTAACTTGTTGCGTAGTATTACATAACTCCTATTATTATTAATGGCACCTATTATTATTAATGGCACCTATAATTAGAACGATATACTTATTAAATCTGTAGTTAAGTTCATTGCGATAAGGAAAAAAATGTCAGACCATAATCAAAAAAATAATCTCGTCGATGAGAGCGATTCAGCATTTTCACTTGAAAATATCATTGAAAAATTTATTTTTAATAGTCGCTGGATTCTTTCTATTTTTTATCTTTTTTTGGTGCTTACCTTGGTTTTGGTGGCGATCAAATTTCTCCATGAGTTTCAGCATTTTGCACTTAACTTTTGGGCAGACTCTGAAGCGAAATTTTTAACGGGGGTACTTTCGCTGGTAGATAAAACCCTGCTAGCAAACTTATTGCTATTAGTTATATTTTCGGGCTATGAAAATTTTGTTTCCGTGATTGGTGTTGCAAGACGTAGCACTGATCGCCCTAAGTGGATGGGTGGAGTTGATTTTGCCAGCCTAAAACTCAAGTTAATTGGCTCGATTGTGGCGCTTTCAGGTATCAATCTCTTGGCTGCATTTTTAGAGATTGAAACCACCGATAAAGTAGATTTAGCTTGGCAAATTGGCTTGCATGTGGTTTTTCTATTTACTGGCGTGTTATTTGCCCTATCAGAAAAAATTGCAGCACATGCTGAAGGTCATCACTAACCCCACTCTTAATTACGGCTTTCTTGAAACGCTATTTGTTTAAGGTGCTTTATACCCAAACTGTATTAAGAGCTCTTGGGCTTTTTTACTTTGTAAATATTGGTAAACCTCTTGAGCTAGCGGAGTTGGATTTTTAATTAATACCATGCGCTGTTTAATTGGCCCATATAGTTTGTCATGAATCACGAGGTAATGGGTTTCTTTAGTAAGCGCTGGTGACTGCGCTAAAGAGAGCGCCGTAATACCCATATCGGCTGCTCCGGTCAGCACAAACATCGCTGCTAAAGCCACATTATCGGCAAAGACTAACTTGGGTTTTGCTAATTCCCATAAGCCCATGGCCTTTAAATACTCCTCTGCAGCCCTACCGTACGGCGCAAGCTCTGGTTTAGCCAGTGCTATTTTATTGGCTTTATTTATGGCTTTTATAAGCCCCTCCCTGTCGCCCGTCAGTGATATTCCTGATGAGTTGTTTGCAATTAGAACAATTTTGCCCTGGGCATAAATTTTGCCTTGATCGACTGTTTTCCCTAATTTATATAATTCAAGTGGATATTGCTCATCAGCAGATATAAATAAATTAAATGGTGCGCCATTCATTATTTGCGTGGTGAAATGTCCTGATGAACCATAAATAATTTTTAGTTGATCTAATTTAAGCGCTTGGTTAGCTGCCAGAATGCTTGTAAATGCTTCTTTCAGATTTGCCGCTACTGCAATAGTTGTTGTTTGGCTGCGTGCCACATTGCTAATAAGCAATAAACTTATTAAAACTATTATCACTTTGGTGTGTGGTTTAATCATTAATGAAGTATATTCTTCTCCTGAGTTAAATTATCTGGCCTTGGCATTCTATGCTCCCAATTCTAATTTCTATACAACACATGATGGTAGCTAGATGGCGCTTAATAATTTCTTGTTTAGCAGGTTTTTTTATTGCCTTTTTTTTGCTACCTTCGCTAAACTTAGATCTAATTTCTCGCTATATTATTGGCTGGAATTTATCAGCCTTGCTCTTTGTTTTATTCATTATTCATTTAATGTTTAGTGCAAATCACACTTCGATACGTGCCCGCGCCTTAGTTGAAGATGAAGGGCAGTATTTAGTCTTAGCCATCACGGTTGTTGCAACCATTACTGCCATTGCTGCAGTTATTGTAGAGCTTGCTTCAATTACTGAAATTCATGGTAACGCTCGTTTATGGCATATTGCTTTAACGATTTCCACTATTCTTGCCACTTGGATCTTTACTCAATTTATTTTTGCCTTGTACTATGCTCATTTTTTTTATCTTTCCCAACCTGATGGCAAGTTACAAGAGGGCTTAATTTTCCCTGGCACTCCATTGCCTGATTACGCAGACTTTTTATACTTTTCTTGTATCATTGGCACGTCGGCTCAAACTGCTGATGTTAGTTTCTCTAGTAGCGTATTACGGCGCATTGGTACGATTCAGTGTATTTTGGCCTTTTTTTTCAATACGACTATTTTGGCGCTAACTATTAATATTGCTTCTGACTTAATTTAAGCCGACTATTTCTCAAGCGTCTGCTTTATTTTCATAAATAAAATACAAAGCGCAAATGTTAAGGTAAAGCCATTAGCTAAGATTAATGGCCAATTTTCTAGGGCAATGCCGTATACGAGCCACAGAGAAACGCCGCCGGTAAAAATGATGTACATGCCTATTGAAATTCCCGCCAGATCTTTAGTGCGATATGATTTAATCGCTTGCACTAAAAATGCGGCGGTAGTTAAAAATGCGGCAAAGTGCCCTATTGCTTCAATATTTATCATCCTGCCATTGATTCTATTACACCGCTTGCTGCCCTAATTAAGAATCGTTTTTTTTGCAGTAATCTTGGCAATCGGTTAAACAGCTTTCTGTATTTTCGCACCAGCTGCGCATAACTAAACCCTGTACGCTTGTCTTCAATTCTGCTGACCTGTTTAATTTGTGCGCTTGCGCGGCATTTTTTTGACTACTGGTGAAACTAAAGATTTTTTTTATGCTGCTTAAGCTGTATTTATTTTTGCCCATCATGACCTTCTCCATTCGACCTTTTGATTACCTTAAGAATGGTATTTTCTACTATTGATCAATTGATTATTTGATCTAAGTCAAAAGATTGTCTATATTTAAGGAATTAGGCTATTTTTATTGCTTCTATGGCCTTGGTGATCTGCTTTAAATAGGTATCGAAAGGTAGCGATTGGGCTAACTCAAAGCCACCCTGTGCCAGCTTGGCAGCTAGCATGGGGTCTTCCTGTACTCGGCGGATAGCTTTTTCAAGTTCAGCCAAGTTGCCTACTGGGTAAAGCAAACAATTCACTTCGTGTTTCCAACCAATCTGCCTATAGGGGGCTAAGTCTGCCATAACAACGGGAATTTTAAGATTCGCTGCCTCGAGTGGTGCCAATGGAAAGCTTTCATCTCCAGATGGAAAACAAAATAAATTAGCCTGCGCTAACTCGGTATTAATTTGTTCATGGGGAATGATGCCAACCCACTCATGGCACGGTAGTTTTTGGTTGATGTAATGTGTAAATTCTGGGCCAAATGTATGAGCATGCTGTAAATCGCCAATGAACTTACAAATAATTGAAGTGTCTTGGGCCATCTTTTCAATTACGCTAGCCAAATCTGCTTGTCGTTTTCTTGCATATACCGAGCCTACATTGACGACTCGAAATGTAGAATCCTTTATAGGGTACTGTATTTCGGTTGCCGCCAAATAAGAAGGTGTAATACCATTCGGTATTACCGCAACCCTATTTTTTTCTAAGCGGTAAATAAAGCTACGAAACACTTCCAGCCGTTGCCAATCAGTTTGAAAAATAATTAAGTTGAATTTTGCAAAAAGTCGGGTTAAGTCACCCGCGGTCATGGTTGAATTGTCAAGCCAGGTTTCACCTTCATGAACCCAAAGGACAACTGGAATACTAGCATTTAGTCGGTCGATTTGTGGCGCATCCAATAAGGTATTAATGAGGACAACATCATAATTCTTAAGGTCGACATTTTTAACTGGCTGAATGCCATTTTTTTTAAAATCTGCTTGATATAACACTTCCATTGCTTCATTCACTGCGGCAGCTACTGTCCAACCTAATTCATTAACCCAATAATGAATAGTTTTATTTAACATTATGGCTGCACCATCGGCACCGTAGCTGTGGGTTAAAGATAAAATTTTCATGGGCTTGCTTGGGTTGTCTCTATATCAGCTGGGCTTAAATTAGCTCGCGCGCGCTCGAACATTTTATAAAAGACACCTTCGAGGTGTTCAGTAAATAATTCAGTATTAAATAATGGTAAGTTTATTTTATTTGCTAATAATTTTTGTTTTATTTTCAGGATTTTTTCAGGATTATTGCCATACTCAATGGCTAAAGCTTCGTATCTGATTTGGTTTTCTGCAATTAACTCTGGCAAACCCACGGCCTGCAAAAGACTGGCTGATACCCTCCCCGGGAAGGTTGTACCTTGCTTTGTCAACAACGGTAAACCAGCCCATAAGGCATCACTAGCTGTAGTGTGAGCATTGCAAGGTGAAGTATCTAAAAATAAATCCGCTTGCTGATGACGAGCAAGATGCTCTGCAAGGGGTAAGCGATTCGCAAAAATAAGGCGTGTTGGGTCGATTCCCTGCGTCTTGGCTGCATTACATAGATTTTCTTTTGCCACTAAATTATCGGCCAGCAGCCATAAAACGCTACCCTTTACTGCGCGCAAAATATTCATCCACGCCGTAAATATTTCTGGGGTAATTTTGTAATTATTATTAAAGCAACAATAGACAAATCCGGATGCTGGCAAGCCTAATTCAGTTCGTGAAAACTCGCGGTTAGCAATTACGCGTTTAGCATCATTAACTTGGTAAGAGTTGGGGAGGTAAGCGATTTTCTCATCATAAAATTGCTTGCTACTGGGAGGTATTACGACTGGATCGGCGATGAGATAGTCAATATAGCGAGCCCCGAGAGTTCCTGGAAAACCTAAAAAATTGACTTGTATGGGACTAGGTTTGTACGCAAAAATGCCTTGCCGCCCTTTGCCAAAGTAGCCATTTAGGTTGACTAAAATATCAATCTCCATTTGTTTGATTAATTGCGCCGCCTCTAAGTCTGGTAACGTGCGAATATCAATTAGTTGATCAAATGCTTTTTCTAGGCGCGCACGAATTTCGCTACTGTCGGCAACACCATTATCAAAGGCAATAATTTCAAACTGTTCTGGATTATGATTTTCATAGAGGCCTGTCATTAAAATTGATGTGGCCTGCTCTCTAAATTCTCCACACAAGTAGCCAATGCGAATTTTTGACTTAGGTTCTTTTTTTATGTTTTCTGCAATTATTGTCTGGGCGGGATAAAAATCGGCTGCAAATATTTCGGCACATAGCTGCAAATCGTGTTCTGATTCTGTAAAGGCCATTAATCCAAATGGCTCGGCAACTTTATTTCCAGCAATTAGTCCTGCATGAATGTTGCTATATAACTCATCTAACCCCGTCCATTCGCAAATTAACATTTTGTGGTGCAGTAAAATTCCGAGCAAGAAATTTTCTTGGGGATTGATTTGGTACGCTTGGGTATAAGCTGCTAGCGCCTCTTGATATTGTCCTAATTCACTTAATGTCTTGCCCTTATTAAACCAAGGCTGGATAAAACTAGGTTGAATCGAAATTGCTTTCTCGTAGCAAGTTAAAGCCTCGTTACTTTTGCCCAAATGATCTAGGCATTTTCCATAATTAACCCATGCATTCACGTTATCAGGCGCCAAGCGAGTTGCTGTCTGATGGTGTTGTAATGCCTCGCGATCATGTTGGGAGTCGGAAAGGGCTTTGGCTAAGTTGTAATGTAGTTCACTATCGTTCGGGGTAAGCTTAACTGCTTTTCTAAAATACTGAATTGCTTCTGCATGTCTTTTTGCTAAACCACACACTACTCCCATTAAATGCAGGGCAGCGCTATTTTTAGGTTGCGCACGGATAAATTGCTGCAATAACGATTCTGCACCAATGAGGTTGCCATTTTCTAATGCCATGATGGCTTGATAAAACAGCGGATGGGCTTGAGGATTCACTAATCTATTCACGTCAATTTATTCTGTCATTATTACAGCTGCAACCTTTATTTGGGCTGAAGCTGTTATTCAACCAAAGCTAATGCTTCGATCTCCAGCAGAAAACCATAATGCAGTTCAGATACGGGAATTACAGCTCGCGCTGGCAATGCTGTGCCTGCCCAATTAGCATAAATAGTATTAAAGAGAGGCCAATTACTCATATTAGTGATATAAACCCGCACCTGAACTAGCTTGGAGATACTGGTACCTACGGCTTCGAGTGCGGCCTGCAGGTTGGCAAGCACTTGATTGGCTTGTTCCTCAAAGCTAGCGGCATTCAATTGCTTGCCTGCCGCTGTAATCGGTAGCTGCCCCGAAATATAAGCGCTACCATTGGCAACGACAACGTGGCTGTAATGCCCACCAGGAGGCGCCATCGTTTTAGGATTGCAATACTTTATCTTGGCCATTAGCAATTACCATCCATAAAAACGCTGCCATGCTGGGCCAATAACCTGCTCATCATTAATTGGATAGTAAGTCGGAAATTGTGCTCCAGTTGCACATGCATGATTAGGCAAAATGCGTAATTGTGAGCCCACTGGAAAACGAGTGGCGATCGTTTGATTGCTGTCTCCCTTTACTTGACTGAGGATGCCATGCTCTTGATTTGCGGCAATGAGTTGATAACCCTCAATTACCTTACCGTTTACATCACAAATTTGCCCATAGCCATAATCGTTAGCCTGTTTTTGCGTTCCTCGATCACGACTCATTGCCATCCAGCCTGCATCTACAATTGCCCAGCCTTTATCAGCCTGATGACCAATCACGGTAGTTAAAATACTAAGTGCAATGTCGTCTAACGAACAAACGCCTACGTTAGACATGACTAAATCAAAAAAAACATATACTCCCGCTCGTACTTCAGTTACACCCTCGAGCTGCACTGCTGATAGTGCAGTTGGAGTGGAGCCAATACTCACATTTGGGCAGGGTAGGCCAGCAGCATGTAGTCGAGTTGCTGCGTGCACACACAAGCTACGTTCTTGCTCAGCAAGGATTTGCAGGGCTTCTGGGGCATGAAGATCATAGCTTGAGCCAGCATGGGTCATTACACCGCCTAAGGTATTTTCTTGCTGATTCAATATATGGCCAATGCTCAGTAATTCATCGCTCTGCGGATTAATGCCAGAACGATGCCCATCTGTATCAATTTCAATCCAAACTTCAAAGGAAATAGAGTGGGCCCTTGAGTAAGCAATAATTGCAGCGGCAGACTCAGCACTATCAGCAATAATTTTTAGTGCACACCCCTGCTGTATAAGTGAAGCTGCTTGCTTCAGCTTAGGCGCAACCATGCCTACCGCATACACAATATCGCTGATACCAGCAGCAAAAAATTGCTCTGCCTCTTTAAGGGTAGAGACGGTTATTCCTTTGGCCCCAGCAGCTATTTGAGCATGAGCGATATCAATACATTTAGTGGTTTTTACATGCGGCCTAAAGGCAACGCCTAGTGTATTCATGCGTTGCTGCATCGCTTGAATATTGCGTGACATCCGCGCTGTATTTACTAATGCAGCAGGTGTGGTCAGCTCATGAATTTGCATTATGCAAGTTGCCGCCTTAAATAGCTAATTACCCAAGCTGCATCGCTATCACTTGGAAATATGGGATAGTGGACCGCTTCTATTACGCCATGATTAGCAATCAAAGTTACACGCTTTAAAAGGGTCATTCCTGCGGCTACAAAGGTCGGCATGTTTAATGCTTTTTGAAATTGATAGTTCTCATCACTCACAATCGGAAAAGGAAGATGCAGCCTTTCAGCCATTTCTTTTTGATATTCTGGGGTTTGCACGCTAAGCCCAATTACTTTTGCGCCAAGCGCTTTAAGTTCCTGGTAATGATCTCTATATGAACAACTTTGCGGGGTACAACCCCTTGCTCCTGGAATTTGATCCCAGCCATCTGGCAGGGCAACATTGGGTTGCCCTGTCATTGGGTAGCAATAAATAACTAACCTGCCTTCGCTATCGTCTAGCGTAATCGACTCACCATTCGTTGCACTTAATGTGACGGCTGGCAGCCGCATTCCTGTTAAATGACGGCTAGCGCCATCATCTTGAGGTATCGGCAAATCGGGGGGAAGTTGACTATAGTTCGATATTGAAATATTCCCTCAAATTACGCTTTTGGCTTCATCCGATAAAAAACCAATAAATCATTTCTTTGAACGGGCTCTGCTAAGTCAGCTTGAACATCATTTAAGAAGGCCGCAAAGTCAGCGGTATCTTCTAGTGAAGCTGCATCAGCGGCATTTTCCCAAATACCAAAACCTTCAATATTATTTTGTGCTTGATTGCCCATAATAATGACGTCATGCAAATCGGGATGATGCGCCATTACTTGTTCTGCAAATTGATGATAGCGTTCGCAGACTTTTGTAAATGAACCTGGCTTTGATTTTAGTGAAATGTGACCAACATGTGACATAAATAAACTTTCTTAAAATTAGTAATTTAAATTCTTGGGGGGATTCAGTGTAATGCTGAGCAATTACTATACTACAATGCGCTTGGTTTGCCTAAAAGTATTATATTAGCCGCATCATTTCGCATATTTACTTAATTCAGCAAAATCCTCTTCAAAAACTTCGCCAATTTCTTTATAAATTAGCTTATTTTTAGAATCTAGGATTAACAATACCGGCACTCCGCGAATTTTCCCAATGGCTTGGCTTAGTTCTGGCGTCATCATTGCCGCCGAAAAGGTATAGCGGTGTTTGCGCATATATTCCTTGGCAATTACTGGCGTTTTATCAATTGAAATAGTAATAATATGCATTGACCCAGGAGGTATTCGTTTAGTAAAGTTTTCTAAGTAGGTGTTTTGACGTTGGCAAAATGGACACCATGATGCCCACAATTGAATTAAGGTGTTTTTGGTATTATTTTTGGGAACTTCAAAATAGGTCCCGTCTAAGGTTTGAATTTTTTGTAAGGGCAATGTTTGACCAATCTCAATTGCCATTGCCGGTCCGGGCATGGTGATGCTAAATACCAAAATGAGCCTGGCAATAATTAATTTGGGTAGTAGTTTTCGCATTTACGGGAAAGCAAGGCAGTTGACTTTATTGACCGATGACTATTAATTTACTCTATATGCTGACTTATTTTCATTTTGGCGATATTTCATCTTGTTATTTATTATGCTTAGCTAGCCCACAAATTCAAGTGATTTAATGCTTCTGGTCTTGGCGCAGCATCGATCAGGAGCGAGAATGCCTGACTCTAGCCTTATTTAAAATTCTTGGTGAGTTGTTTTCGTCTTCTTAGTAGATGCCAGATTATGCTCACATGTATCAATATGGCTATAGTAATTCCAAAATATTGAAAGGCGTCATCACTATGCGCATTTTCCCGATAAATTGTATAAAAGCCCAAGGGCATGAATAAAACAATTGCGGTAATAAGCCCAGGGTTGTAGGAGCGTAGAACGAATCCGGCCAAAATATGAACCAACGCATTTACTAAAACAAGATAAGTGGCTATTAATCCATAGCCTTGATTTACATAAAAAGCCAGATAAAGAGAAATAGCAATAACTCCCCACACTCCAAAAATATTGATTACAAAACCTGCTTTATGAGTTAAGAGGTTCTTGCCGTGCCCCAGATGATTATTAATAAATATCCTGAAACGATCATCATCCCACTCTTCATACTGGTGCAGCATGTAAACAGGTAGGGTTAAATAGAAAAGCTTCAGTTCGGTTGGCCAGCCTAAAGTTAGTAGTGGCATCAACAGAAGCATGAGCAATCCGGCCAAGAGCCCGCCATAAACCCAATTTGAATATATTCTGCTCATCATCAAGCATCACCTTACTACAACTATAAACAACAGCCAAGTTAAAAATTTACTTGAAGAAGGTTTTGGGAGGCCAGCGTGGCATTAAACAGTGCCGAGGTGCCTGAGTTAAGCCATAAAATTCTAGATTCTTTTAATCAATGCTTGAAGAATGATCTCGTAAATGTAGAAAAATTTTCTTGCCAAGTTCATTTAAGGCTAAAGAAATTAAAGCGGTAAAAGCGCCCGTTATGAATGCTTCTGTAGTTACCCCGCTATAGTGACTTGGGTGGACATAATAGTCAGCTATAAAGCACATGCCCCCAGTAATACCAGCCACCACATATTTATTGCCAAGCCAACGTTGCGTAAATATGGAAAGAAACAGAACACCAGCACCCGTAATAAAACCGGTCTCTACTGCCTTTTGAAGATGCCCTATAGTTGCCAACCAAATATTACCCTCAACCATGACGAGCAAGCACGCAGGTGAAGCTTCGCAAAAAGGGGTTATAAACATCTTTAATTTTTCTTTAAGCATCCCTAAACCCTCAAGTAGTCTTCGATATATAAAGGTATCACAACTAAAAAGGAATGCCAAAGATGTCTTACTCTATTTCTTAGCGTTTTCAGATTCAGGCATTGCGGTAAATAGTAATGTAAACATAATAAGGACAACAAAACGAAAAGCTGCTTCTACACCATTCCACTTCTCGGATTGCCACATACAAAACCATTCACCACCAACAACAATAAAACCAAAAAACCACAGCAAAAAACCAGTCAAGCAACCAAGATAAATCCAATTTTTGGCCCTATTAAATGCCAACGGGGAATTCATATTTTTGAGTAGGCCAATAGCGCCCATTAACAACAGAAGGCCCGTTAAAAACTCGGCAAATATGATTAATCCATAAGCAAGACTCCAAACGAAGGGATCAAGAATAGCCCGGTACCTCAAAGTATTATCTGGAAAAACAGTATCCATAGAAAGGGTGTGCCGAACAAAAGCGTAATTAGAGCCGTAGTCCGCCAGATTATTCAAGCACACTAAAAGAGCGAAAATAGAGAGCGACAGGCAAATGATAATTTTAGAAATCCGAAGAATATTCAACTCTGTTCACCCTGTTAATTACACCAATATTTGATTCTAAAGTATTGGCATAAAGTGAAATTACTTTTTTTCAGTGAGATTTTGTCAGGCTCGTATTCGATTGGCAAATAGTACGTCGCACTCTGACTCAAGAATGCCACCCAACAACTGGGTTTGGCTAAAGCCTCCCTTGTTGATATCTTTTGCGCTAAAGATAAATTGATCAATGCCCGATCTCTTAATCATGCCTATAGAGCTTCCAAAAACAACGCCTTGAATTCCGGCCCAAATTAAGGCACTCATACACATGGGGCATGGCTCTCCTGTTGTATACAAAATAAGATTCCCCCAATTTATATTTCCGTATTGTCTGACGTAGTTATTCATACATACTATTTCACCGTGATAAGTCGGATTTTCGTATGTTGTATTAACGCCTTTAGCCAGGATAGCTCCATTGCTCGCATTAGTAATTACTGCACCAAAGGGATACATGGGATTTTGTAATGCCATAGCTATTGCTGCGCGCATTGCTAACTCATGCTGTTTTAGCGGAATTGCATCAAGGGTTTTGCTTGTTGGTGGAGCGGCTCGACTCATTCCAAAAGCCCCAATACTGCATAGACAAATTAAGGCCCGGCGGCGGTTCATGTTCTTATCCCAGATAATCTCTACCTAAGCATAATAGAAAAAACCACCTTCAGGTGGTTTCGAGAATTCTTGGTGGCCCAGGGCGGAATCGACCAAGGCCGAGGATGCCTACATCCACGCTTAGACCAATGCCTACTTTATTCGTAATGAGTCCACATTCTTAAGATTCGAACCGTCTTCTCCTTGCGCAAAATTTCATAAACTAAGCGATGTTGAATATTAATTCTGCGTGAGTAAGCCCCTTTTAGATCACCAACCAACTTCTCATAAGGCGGCGGATTTTGGAGGGGGTTTGCCTCTAAAATATCCAATAAGTCTTGGGCTTTATCTTTAAGACCTGCGGCAGATAGTTTTTTAGCATCCTTAATGGCATATTTGGAATAAGCTAAATTCCAAGTCACCACTTCAACGCCCTTTTACTTTTAGTAATAGGCTCAGCCATAGCGTCTTTAATTGACTCACGCATTCCTGGAATGGCCAATAGATAAAGCGTCTCCTGAATGGCGCTCCAATCTTCTTCAGAAACTAAAACAGCATTTGCCCGCTTACCAGAGATGAGTACTGGCTTGTGTGACTCTGCCGTCTGATCAATCAAGCGGTAGAGATCTGCTCGAGCTTCACTTGCGGTTAATGTAGTCATGATTTCGCTCCTTTGCAATATAGTACGTAAAAGCGTACGTTTTGTCAAGTGATTATTCCACCCGCCAGCCCAAAAGAAAATAGCCCGGCAAGTGGGCTATTGCGATTCTTGGTGGCTCGGGGCGGAAGCGTCCAGGGCCTAGGATGTCCAAGCCTAGTTGGTGATACAGTAAATCCAGTTCAAAACACTTTTGGAGTAAAAAATGCCGACCTATACAGTGACTTATTCAAACACCAAACTAAGCATCGCACAAATGGAGAATATTGCTCAAGCGATTACAAAGACCCACAATGCGTGTACCGGCGCGAATACCTACTTTGCTCAAGTGATATTTCAAGAAACCCCAAGTGGCAAACATTTTATGGGGGGCAAGCCGGTCCAAGATAGCCAAATCTTCTTACATGGACAAATACGGGCAGGAAGACCACCAGAGCTAAAGGAAAAACTTATATTAGCAATGAGGGAGGCCTTAATTAAAAGCTCGGGACTAAGCAAAGATCAAATTTGGATTTACATTGTTGATCTCATTCCCGCCCAGATGATTGAGTATGGAGAAATTCTTCCGCTATCGGGCAAAGAGAATGAGTGGTTTGCCAGCCTATCAAGCGATCTTCAAATGAAACTGAAGGCTCTAGAAAAATAGCCCAACAAGTGGGCTATCGAGATTCTTGGTGGCCCGGGGCCAAAGCGATGGGGCTAAGAGAAAGACTCTACTTTTCCATCCAAAGACATAAGCCCCAGTTCTGCAGTTAATGTGGGTTGCCGAACCTTTAATTGCTTCTTAAATTCTAGCAACGCTGCCTTGTGAGTTTCAGTTTCTTTTGCGGGAGTCGCTACCGCTGCCTCACCATATGCAATTTTAGCTGCGCCACAATCACGATGATTAATCACGATTACTTTATTAATGCTATGCAGACTTTTTGAAGCATCTAAATTTTGCCAAAAGGTTTCGTGCCAAGCCTTAAAAGCTGGTGCAACAACCCCAATAGATCCTCCAGCTATCGTAAACGCGCTGTACTTTCCCCCAAGACCCTTATCATTTTCCCTTTTGTTCACTGGATTTTGAAAGCGAGGGTCAATACAAGAAAGCAGCATGGCATCATACTTTCCAGATCCAGCAATAGCGATTCCTGGGCCCATAAGCATTCCAAGACTACCCATACCAGCAATTCCACCGGCTAATCGTAAAAAATCTCGTCTTGACTTTTTAGGATCCAGCAAATCCATGCAACAACCACAAGAAAATGGTGAATCATTTAAATGATGGTGCAATTTCATAAGCTCTCCTGGAATGTATTTTGGAGCTTCCGGCTCCAGTAGATAAGCCAAGCAAGGCTTATGGGGTATTTATATCATTTTTTTAAGAAAAATGTTTACTAAAATACAAAAAATAGCATTTTTGACAAATTAGTTGCGTTTTGCCCCTAAAACTATTCCACCATTTGCAGCAAATTATGATTCGCCCAAATGATCAGGTTATCTTTCGCTAGCCGTCTATATTGAGCAGATACTGGACTGAAATTCAAAGCAAATAAGGTATTAATTGGATCAGTTTTGGATGCAAATACCTGAGGGTGTCCCATATTTTGTGTAAACGGGGTTCGTTTACTACAGAGGGATTCTCTCCTCATACTTAATACTAAACTGATTTAATGCACCCTTCCAATCTCTGATGGGCATACTCCACTTTTGGCTGA
>NZ_JAJVCR010000019.1:0-13449 GCF_021395195.1 Polynucleobacter sp. IMCC 29146
AATCTGATATCGTTCTTCTTGGCTAAGGTGTTGATAGGTCATGGCTACTTTGACTTGCTGGTCTAGAAGCTATGGATACTAAGATATCCTTAGCCACTAGGCTTAGTTGTTCAAAGTTGCACTTCGTGTTTGAATCCACCACTAAATAATCTTCCCATGATGAGTGGATTTTTAGCAATAGGCAGACTCCGCTCTTCGCTGTGAATCAGCCGACAGTCTGCAGGAATGGGAAAGTTAATGAGATTGCGCTGAGTAATATATAAAAGGCTTGGCACATCCTGTTTTAGGTTATACGCATTACCTAAAGAATCAATAAGACACTTTTTATTGGCATCATTGAGTTCATTGGCTATGAGATGGGTAGGATAGGCATAAATACACTTATTGAATGCCTCTTGTGGATGATCGTTAATCCACCTAGCTGACCTGCCCGCTGAAAATCCAAAATAATCTGCTTCAAAGTACTGGATAGCAGGGCGTAATCTAGCTACTTCATTGAGATAAGTGTAGTTATAGGGATAGAGGGTAAAGTTATCCCAAAGAAAGAATGCGCTCGAAAAAAGCATGCCAATAAAACATACTTTTTTGCTGATGAAATACAAGCTACTAATGCCCACAATAAAGATCAGCGGAAATAAAAATAGGATTTGCCGCAGTTCGTTATATAGGCCAACGCGATGCAAAATGAGGGCAGCAAGAATAGCTATTACGCTGATGACAAGACCTATCCACTGCGCAAGAATGCTTTTATTAGTTAGCTGATCTAGCGTGGATACTCGCCACTGTAGAAAAAAAGCCAGGGGGATAGCAGCAATACCCGTAATGATGATCAATGGCGTTTTTGCCAGTAGCCAAACCATTAAATAAAAGTCGACTTGTTGTCCAGGGGCAATAAATCGCCCAGCAGTCAGAGTAGTACCACTCCAGGGGTGATGGCTCATATACGAAATCGCATTAAGGATTTCTAGTGGGTCATGCCAGCTAATTGGATAGAGCGCAATGAAAGTGGGTAGACAAATCAACCCAAAAAAGAAAAGCCTCCCAAGGATAGCTTTGACATTTTCCCTTGTAATGAGAAATTTCCCATTTGCAAACTGAACTGCGAATGCGCAAATTAGGAGGCAGCCATACTCAATAAAAATCAGAATGCCAGAGATGCGAATAGAGAGCAGCCAGCTAGTGGCGATCGCCAATAAAAAGAGGGATTTATAGGAAGGGTGACCAGATGATCGATGCGCATTAGCGTTCTCAAAAAAACAGCGAAGGGCAAGATAAGTACACAAGAGCCATGCAAATAAAAATGGCGTATCTTTGATATTCATGAGTCCATGACCTAATACATAGGGCCACAGAAGGTAGGTCGCCATCCCCGTATGTGCAATAAGCGTATTTTGCGTAATACGCTGTAAGACGCATTTGACAAGATACCCTGACCCTAGGAAGCATAGCCATACACTAATATGGGCCAATATCAACTTAGGACCATTAGCCGCTGTTGGTATGATGATTTGTAATAACTCGCCAAGTAAAAACGCTGGTAAGTGAAAGCCAATACCGTAGTAGCGATCTCCATAGGCAAGTAATGCTTGATATGCTGTAGTATCTCCTGCAAGCAGGCCTTCAATTGCCTTCAATTTATGGTTTAGGGTGAGGCGCTCATGGCCTTCATCCCAACCAAGTCCGATGTCCTGGCATGCCCAAAAACCAACGGTAGCGATAACTAAAAATAAGCCCCAACAAACATAGTTGGGAAATTTTTTAGTGGAGGCGTCGCTAGAGTGGCGCATTTGGATTAATTAAATCTGTATTTTCTCTTGCCATCGAATCGATACATTCAGTAGGGGTTATAGGCTTATTGAAACTGAGAAATTTTTAGGTAAATTTAATGCGTTTGGCTGCAAACACGACCATCCTTAATAGCAATAGTCCATGGCTCCAGCGCGAAATATTGGTCTCACCATAGACTCTTGCGCGATAGCGGATCGGCACTTCTAAGATCTTAAGATTTAGTTTGGCGGCGCCAAAGAGTAAGTCAAAATCTCCAAAAGGATCAAAGTCCCCAAAATAGCTTCTACCAGCTGCAATACGTTGGTAGTCTTTTTTCCACAATGCTTTAGTGCCACATAAGGTATCTCGAATCGATTGACCAAGAAGCCAGCTAAACATCATAGAAAAGAATTTATTGCCGATGAGATTTAAAAATCGCATCGCTTTATCTTCCATGGGGTAGACCAATCTGACGCCATTAACAAACTCTGCCTTACCATTGGCTAAAACAGTGTAAAAGCGTGGAAGATCCTCTGGCGGGACGGTTATATCGGCATCTAAAATAATCAGAATATCTCCCGAGGATTGCTCAAAACCTAGTCTTACCGCATCACCCTTACCTTTGCCGGCTTGTTTAAATAGTTTGATGTCTAAATGGGAATGGCGTTTGATCGCCGCTTCAATTTCGGTATAGGTGTTATCAGAGGAATTGCCTTCAACAAACACAATCTCAGTATGGGAGCCCATATTCGGGATCCGATGAATGAGTTGTTCAATATGCCCTGCCTCGTTTCGAGCAGCAATCACTACTGAAATACTGGGATTGGATATTAGCGGCGCCAAAGTAGGTCGTGCAATGACAAAGTTCGTTAAATCAACATGCCAAAATGGCCATAACTTTGCTAAATAGCGGTTGGCCCATTTGGAAAGTAATGGGATATGAATTGGAATGATAATTTCACTCCAAGACCGTAAGTTTTCATATCCCGTTAGCTCTAGTAGATTTTGCAGATCGCGTTTGGTGAGCCAATTTTGATATAAGTTAGGGGTCGCTATGCCCAAAGCTCTAGCGAGCTTAAGAGGAGTACTCCATAGGTGACTGTAAAAATTAAATACGATTCTGGTCTGAGGTGAGCAGTACTGGCGAATATTTTCTAGAATCGCTTGTATATTCCATGCATCATTAATTAAATCCGAAATAATGATGTAATCAAAGGTGTCATTCTTTAATTGAAAGTCATGAACATCGCCAAGCTGAAATATGAGGTGAGGGTGCAGTTTACGGGCTTTATCTATCGCGTTACTAGAAAAATCTATTCCTACCCCATAACTAGGATGAAGGCTATTTAAAAGATGGCCACTTGCGCAGCCTAATTCAAGAATACGTGCGTTTTTAGGAATAATATTTTGATAGATTGTAGAAAGTAAGCGCTGATAATATTTACTTAATACTGATTGATTATTTTTATTGGATTGATTGACAGCATCCCAAAACGATTTTCGCGCTGTTTGATATTGGAGATATTCAGCCTGGAATTGATTCATATTCGTAGTTTAATGTGGCTTATTTGCTTATGTACCAATATAGCCCATTTTAATTTGATTCTTTCAATATAATTATCCAATGGCATATTCACAAGATAATATAGGCTTGGCCGCTACTCATAAAATTAAATGGGGCCTTGTGGCATGCGCCGCCTTTCTGATGATGATTACCCTGCGTGTGCCTTTTTTGCAGCAGCCACTCTTAGGCGAAGAAGGAATTTTTGCCATGATTGTTTCGGGTTATCAATCTCCAACCATAAAAAGTACTGACGATCTGCCTGCTCAAATTGATCAGAATTGCTTGCTAGTGCTTGGTCATATTGATCAGACTGGAGATGCGCTTGCTAGGCCCGGAAGAAATATCGTTCCTTACTGTTTCTTGGGGTTTGTGATTAAGCCACTAGTTGCGCCCTTTAATTTAGTTATGCTCGATTTTGATGCTAAATCTAGTCTCATGCGATCGATATTCCTCGCTCTGAGTAGCATTGGTTTTTTAGCACTCTGTTTTATAAGTTATTTAGTTTCCTTGCGGTTATCGGGCTATAGAGCGCTTTTACCCTTCTTAGTGCTGTTTTATTTCACCACGACGCATCTGTCAATCGGCTCTTCAATTCAGCCGCAATTAGATGGGGCTTTTGGATTTTTACTGTTATCGAATGCTGCCTTACTCATTTATTTGGGGTCTAGGCCAACTACTCCAAAATGGTCAAAATTACCACTGAACTTTCTAGCGGGTTTTTTGATTGCATTGTGCAAGAACGAATGGCCCCTAACCCTGCTAGTGAGTGTAGTACTGGTGTATTGCCTAATGTTTGCCTACAGGGCCATTACTTCCTATCGAGGTATTTCTATAGATGTAAATCAAAATGCCTTCAACCTTTTGGTTGGGATAGGCTTGATTTCGGGCTGCCTTGCAGGAATGGGGTTTTGTTACCTATTTAGCCCAAATGATTATTTGGCTGGCTTTGGTTTGATGAAAAATATCCACAGCTCTCGAGGGTCTCATTTGAAGGTATTTTTTCAAACGCTCAGATTCAATTACCAGATCCTTACCCCTAGCATTATGATGCTGATTTTGGGTTTGTGGTGCATATGGAAAAACTGGAAGCCCCTTCTGAACCAAGAGATTGGTTTATTAATTCTTTATGTATTATCGTTCGGCATTTTGGCTGGCTTTATGCAAAGCGGCTGGGGAGGTGATGGTTTTCCTCGTTACTATTTGCCACCATTATTGCTAAGCGGTACATTTTTAATAACGCAGATACCTTCAGCCTTACCTCAATCAACCAAGGCAATAGTGTCGAAGAGCTTTGCTATGATTTGTGGCTTAGCCATTGTGTTTAATTATGGCTCTTTATTCATCAAATTCGAAAGAGGGGAGTCCCTAACGGTTCCCAGTAATTATGTGGATGCTAAAAATGCTTTGATCGGTGCAGCTGCTATCAATAAAAAAGATCCTTATGGTGTGATGGTCCATCAGGTAGGCCTAGGGTTTTATTTTCCAGGTACCAACTTTATTGCCCTTGATATTGGTCGAGAGGAGGCCTTGAAATGGCCACTGCCGAGCCCTAAATATTATTTGGTGATGTAGTTAGTAATATTGATATGGGATTAATCAATTCGCTATTTGCGCACCCTCTCACAAAAACGCTCTCTGTAGATGATCCTCGCACTACAGAAATTCGCCATGAAATCATTCAGAGTAAACCTTTTTTAAAGTCGGTTTATCAAGATTGGTACAAACTTATTATTCAAAGTCTTGGGGATTCAAAAAAATGTACTGGAGATAGGATCAGGGGCTGGATTTTTAAAAGACTATATCCCATCAATTTTTACTAGTGAAGTAATGGAAGTAAAAAATGTGGATCTCGTGGCAGATGCTACCCAGCTGCCTTTTCCGAGTAGATCTTTAGATGCCATTGTGATGACAGATGTTTTGCACCACATACCTTGCCCAAAAGATTTTTTTATTGAAGCTATGAGGTGTTTACGCCCTGGTGGGAAAATACTGATGATTGAACCTTGGCCAACGCCCTGGTCTGAGTTTGTCTATAAAAACTTTCACTCAGAACCATTTAATAAAAAAGGCGATTGGACCATTCCAATATCAGGACCCCTTTCAGGCGCTAATGGATCATTGCCTTGGATCCTCTTTCATCGTGATCTTGCTCAATTTAAGGAATCTTTTCCCCAGTTAAAAATAACGAAAATCGATCTTATGATGCCCTTTTCTTATCTGATGTCTGGGGGCGTTTCTATCAGGTTTTCTGCCCCTGGTTTTTTATATAGATTAACTCGCCACATTGAATCATTGCTAAATCTGGAAAGGTGGGCTATGTTTGCGTACATTGAGATTGAGTTTTTCTCACCTGAGGCTTCTATTAATGCCTGAACAGCTTAATTTATATACTATTCTTTGAAGGTAACGAGCTCGCTAGCCGCTTCAAAATATCTACATCAATAAGAGCGCCAAAATCAAAAATTTTTTAAATTCTACTTTATAAAATGCCCATGGTCTTCGATCTTTAGAAGAGTCCCTTTTTGGGTTTTTTGATCAAAGTCATAAAACCATAAGTCTGCAGAGCTGGATTTCCAGCCATCATTGATAGAGGCGACCTTACCATCGAATTTAAAACCATTCCAGTTGTTAGATCGAGAATCGATTACTGTACCACCTACAACTCGTCCATAAGAATATATTGCAAGCGCTGCTGGAAAATCCCAGGACTGACTAAATACTAACTCGCCATTAAAGTTGTTAGGGGTAAATTTTGGAACATTTGCAATGATTTCTGATCCAAAAGGTAAGGTTGAGTTTTCGATTAAGCCGAGGGCGTCCTCAATAATTATTTTTTGTAATTGCCATGAGGCAATATAATTATCTCGTTGAACTAAAAACACTAAAGTGCTTAGACATGTGATGCCCGCTATAGCACTCATGCCAATGACTTTGATAATAGCGCGCTGAAGTGTTATTAAAGTACTAATGCTTGCTAATAATAATGCTAAAGAAAACCAGGTCGAAGATAGTCCTCTGGCTTGATAGCCCCATGAAACAGCTGATTCATTTGAAAGAATAAAAATTGCACTGGATGCTAAAAAGCAACCAAGACAAATCACAAAAAAAAGACTATTCCTACGATGAAAATTATTTTTGACCTGTAATGCAACAGAAAATAAAAAAGTAAGAGTAACTAACACACAGCTAATCAGATGCAGCGAAGATATGAATCCAAATGATTTAGCAAATAATCTGGGGAGTTGAGCATAAAAAACATGAAACCAGGTATGTAGCTTGTTTAGAGCTTGGCCAGCATCAAATTTCAAACGTGAGTCGACAGCCATAAATTGCGGTGCAATTATTTTTTGCCATAAGATAATGCTGATGATAATAAGGACCACAGGAAGAAGAAATTTCCTTGCATATGAGACCAATTTAAACTGATGTAATTTATTGGGTACTAAGGTGGGCAAAAAAATTGTCAAGACTAGTAGGGGGAGGATAACTTCATAGGTTAAAAAGCCTAAAAGTAAAAATAAATATGAAGCAATATAGTAATTAAAATTTTCTTTTTTGCAATATTGTAATAGTGAATATAGAGATATAGCCCAATATAAGAACGAAATTGTTGCCGTTAATTGATTGATGGGAGAAGTTAGTAAAGGCATTGCAATACAAGGAATAGCGGCAATGGTGGCAAAAATAATTGCGCTTGAAAGTGAATTAATCTCTAAGATTACCTTTGCCGTTATGAAAATGGCTAGTAAATAAATGAAAGAGTTAGCTATCAAATAACCCATCATATGGGTACCGAATAAAAAAGTGCTAAGAGTGATGGGAAGAGGGGCTAGCGGTCGATTTGAAAATAAAGGAAACCAGGTTTGATAGCAATGCCAAAATCCAGTGCATCCTAAATTATGGGCAATATCACCCCAGTCATCGGTAATAATACCGCCATATATTATTAGCGGTAAATAAATCGATGTTAAAAAGCAAAATAAAAAGAATAGGGCACAAAAACTGAGCGATTTTTTTAAACTTAAGTTCATTTGGTTGCCATTTTTTATTAATTGCCACTTACCTTTTGATTGATCATAAAGCTTCTATACTAAGCGATACTTTCATTAATGCTATGAATCTGCACATGCAAACCCAGCATTGGCCTAGGCATCTCGAAATCTGCCGTTTTGATCACTGGGTTGAAAGCGTCTTCATCGCGCCTGATATTTAAATTGCCAATAGCATTTATCCAGGGAGTATTCGGATAAACTTGGTTTTTGCAATTTTCATTGGTTTATTTGCTAGTAGCCTTATTGCATTAAGTAACTATATTTTAAATATAATTTTAGAAACGCCTTTTGATGTATTTCACCTAACCAAAAGAGTGGACCGTTTGCTTGCCTTATTTTGATGATTTTTTAATGAATTACTCTTCACTGCACAGGGGGATTCACGATAACATCCTCTTATCCCAGAGTCTGCCTGTCATCAAGCTTTATATAAGAACCTTGGCGCAAGGGCGGCCAGGAGAGGGGTAATTCAATAATCAATTTTACTTTAATGTTGAAAAACATCCGAGTTTTTAGTCCCCAGGGGCACAATACAAGCCAAGATAAATGTACTAAGCCTAGTTCATCAGCATTTTTGAGGGGCTTGGCAAAACCCTAACTATAATAAATCCTTCTTCATGGCCATTTCACATTTATGCGCTCACTTGCTTTGGTTTGTCCGGTATACAACGATTGGGTCTCGTTTGGGATACTACTTGGGCACTTAGATTCCCTTTTTGCAAAGACAAAGGCCCAAGTCACGGTTATAGCGATCGATGATGGCTCTTTAACGCCACACAACTTAAACACACTTCCTGTGCTCAAAAAACTGGCTGCAGTCGAAGTAATTAGCTTGGTGGGTAATGTAGGACACCAGCGAGCAATTTTAATTGGTTTATGCGACATCACCCTGCGTGCACAGTTCGATGTGGTAGTCGTTCTAGATTGTGATGGTGAAGATCGTCCACAGGACATTTTGCAATTATTGGCAGCGCATACTGAAAATCCCACTGCCATTATTGTTGCACAACGTGTGGCGCGCTCCGAAGGTAGGCTCTTTAAATTCTTTTACGCAATCTACAAACAGTTCTTTAAGTTCATGACAGGGCAGGCAATTGATTTTGGTAATTTTTGCTTGATTCCCAAAGTTCAATTGAAAAAACTGGTGCATATGCCTGAGAGTTGGAATCATTTGGCTGCAGCGATTGTACGTTCACGGATTCCGATTTTGCGTGTTCCCACTGAGCGAGGGATGCGTTACGCTGGGGCATCAAATATGAATTTCATGGCACTTACTATTCACGGTTTAGGTGCAATTTCGGTATTTATCGAAGTGCTACTCATGCGTTTATTTTTAGTGGCACTAGTCATCATTGCGGCTTATCTAGTATTGTTAGTATTTTTGGTTTTTTATTACTTTGGAGTTGGATCGATTGCAATTCCCACGTGGACTAAAATGGCACTTTTGATTTGTGGGGCAATTTTAATTCAGTTAGCGCTGTTTATTATGGTTGCGGTATTTGTAGTACTAGCTGGTCGTACTACTCAAAAATTACCACCATCTGTATTTGCTCGCGACTACATTGATAAGCGCCTTCATATACTAGAACAGTTCACTACCGGTTAAACTTGCAATACTGGGTTTAGAGCAAAACTGAATCAGTGGGGTTGCCGATCAATTTTTCTTGATTGACGGCAAAGTATTGCTGGGCTTTACTGTTAGTTATCCATAAAGAGTTTGTTTGTGGCTCTCACCGATAATGCGAACTAAATTAACTGCTCCAAATGCGTTATATATAAATCAGAATTTTACCCTGACTCCAATAATCAAAATCACTATAAATTGCGACCCTTATTAAATAAAATCAGACATGCCTACACTATCATTGTCCTCATGGCTCAAAAACCTCTTTTGGATTACTTTTATTCTCTTTGGTCTTTGGGCAGCATTGGATGTGGGAATAGGCTGGGATGAACAGTATGAGTTAAATGTCTATTTACTCAACTCCAATGCCGTAAAGGGCCTGCTGCATGGCGACATGAGCAATTACAACATTCTGCTAAGCCACCAGGATCGATATTATGGGATTGGATTTCATGCGGTAACGCATGCCTTTGTTTTCCTCGCATCCTACATAGGCTTTAACCCGGATTTATTTACGATTCTTGGCAAGCAACTACTAGTCAAGCATATTCCAATATTTTTTACTTTTATACTTTCAGGAGTCTTAGTAAATCGAATCTTATTTTTCATTACTAATAATCGCCTTATTTCCTTTTTAGGATTAATGGCTTTTTTACTGTGGCCATATTTACTTGGCCACAGCTTAATGAATATCAAGGACATACCATTTTTATTTGCATGGTTACTTTGCACATGCCAATTATTACTCATATTTGAGCGCAACCTCGTCGTTACAAACCCAAAAAACTTTAGAAGAAAAATCCTTATTCTGGGGATATGTAGCGGTTGGTTGCTCACCATTCGTATCTCTGGCATCCTGATTTTCATAGAGTATGCTGTCTTCGGATTATTGGCCTTCATTTATCTAGGCCGCAAAAAGAGTTTTCAATATTTGTCGATTCGAAGCCTTTTGACGACAAGCCTTCTTTTTCTTTTACCTTTTTTTTCAATCATATTTGTGCTCTATCCTATTTTTTGGCATAACCCGATTGAATTTCTCAACGCTATTTTTTATCAAAGCCATAACCCCATTCAAATGGACACCCTAACAGGGGGAAACATCATCTCCAATCGCGATTTCTTGCTCAAATATATTTTGATTTGGCTCGGGGTTAAACTTCCATTAGTCATCCTGTTAGGCCTGGCCTTGACCCCCTTGCTGTTATACAAACTGATCAAATCAGCCGATAGCCAGCTAGGTATTCGCTTTGAAATAGTATTGGCGCTATTCATTACTCCTGTGAGCATCTTAGTTTTTCTGATTGTTAGCCGTGTGCACTTATATAACGAGCTTAGACATGTCCTTTTCATATTTCCTCTACTATTTATTGTCGCAATATCGAACTTATTTTTTACTAGTAAAAAATTAAGCGTTGCGCTACTAGGTATGAGCTCAATTATCTTTGCAGTTGATGATCTGAAGTTGCATCCCTATCAATATACTTATCTCAATGAGGTGATTCGTTTTTCCCCAGTTTCAGAACAGTTTGAAAAAGATTATTTCGCCCTTTCAGCGGGCAAAAGTGCATCATGGCTAAATGATCAGTCCAATATAAAAACCGACTGCATATATGCTTCCCCCATTCACGTTTGGCTTATCCAAATTGATCGCGCAAAATTTCCCTGCAATCAGGGCTATCCTGGTCAAGATCTGAATAAAGAAAAGATTCCTTTCTTACTCTATGGCCAAGTGCGCAAGCAAGATGGCTTCATCCCATTGCCAGCGTGCTACGTATTACATACAGAAACTAGGCAACTCTTTTTATCGGACTACAAACTTCAAATGAGCCATCTTTTTGCCTGTGACCCCACTAAGAAGTAACCCCAAAAACCCAATAAACCCTAATGGGCTGGAATAAAATCACATCAACTAAAGATCTACAATAAGAGCAATCTATTTAAGAGTAAGCCTGTATGCTCACTAATTTCGCAGTGATTGTCCCGATGGCAAATGAAGGGGGGGATTTTGCGCCCTTTATCGAAAGCTTAACTGCCACATTAAATTATCTAAACTCTGGTACGATTTATCTGATTGTAGATACTGTATCAAAGGACAACACCTTAGCGCTTTGCGAGGAAACTTCAAAGCGTGATGTCAGATTCAAAACAATTTGGTCACCTCAAAATAAAAATGTGGTGGATGCTTATCTCAGGGGCTATCAAGAAGCTCTTAAACAGGGACATGAAATTATCATTGAGATGGATGCAGGCATGTCTCATGATCCAAGGGCGCTACCCATGTTTTTAAGAGTGTTAAACGAGGGAAATGAATGTGCTTTTGGTAGTCGCTTTATGAATGGCGGCTCCATTTTTGACTCCTCCTGGAAGCGGACTTTTTTCTCCCGCTCCGGCACTATTCTTTCCAATTTACTTTTGGGCACCCACTTGTATGACGCCACCTCGGGCTACCAAGGATTTCACTCTAGAATCGTGCGGCAATTTCTAGGCTATCCTTTGTTATCTAAAGCACACTTTTACCAAACTGAACTTCGATATTTGCTTCGCAAAACACGCTTTGCAGAGGTGCCAATCCACTACCGCGCTCCTTCACCAAGAGTGTCACAAGGGGCAGTACTAAATTCAATCGCTGTCTTATGGCATTACTTTGTCTTGCGCCTTCAATTTAAGTCGCCCAAGATTCTCTAATCTCTTTTTGAAGGTTCCACACCTATGCCTCAAAACCTTGCTGATACTGCTCTTGTTATTACCTCTATCGGCAGTGACACTCATCCAATTCTTGGGCAATACGCAGCGCAAGCAAAAAATCGAAATTTGCTTTTTATTGTCATTGGAGACTCTAAAAGTCCTGCGCAGTTTGAGCTACCTGGCTGCTCATACTATTCCTTACCAGCTCAGTTAGATCTGAACTTTCCGCTAGCAAAGCAGCTTCCCATTAAGCACTATGGCAGAAAAAATCTAGGCTACTTACTAGCCATTGAAGCCGGAAAAAAAATCATTGTTGAAACTGATGATGACAATATTCCTTTAGATTCATTTTGGCAGCCCCGTTCAAGAACTCTTGCCGCTAAAGCAATTCACCATCAAGGTTGGGTGAATGCGTATTGCTACTTTACTGATCAAGCCATTTGGCCTCGTGGCTTTGCTCTAGAAGAACTCAAAAGCATCCCTCCGCAAACGACTAAAGAACTAAGACCAATAACATGCCCAATTCAACAAGGATTGGCTGATGAAAACCCCGATGTTGATGCTATCTATCGACTCACGATGCCCTTGCCGATTAACTTTGATCCAGCAGCGTCAAATATTACCTTGGGACAAGGAGCCATCTGCCCCTTTAACAGCCAAAACACGACATGGTTTGAAGAGGCTTTTCTTTTACTGTATCTACCCTCCTACTGTAGTTTTCGTATGACCGATATTTGGCGGTCTTATATTGCCCAGCGCATTGCTTGGACCTGCGAGTGGCCAATTGCCTTTCACACCAGTACCGTAAGACAAGAGCGCAACGCCCATAACCTAATGAACGATTTTTCTGATGAAATCGTAGGTTATGTCAATAACCTTCAAATCATGGAAAAGCTAAATGGGCTCTCACTGGAATCTGGTCAGAAAAATATTCCTAACAATATGCGCCAATGCTACCAAGAGTTAATTAACTTAGGCGTCATCGGCGCTCAAGAAATGGTTTTGCTAGAACTTTGGTTAGAAAATTTTTCCTAAAATTCTAACCCAACATAACATTAATTTTACCCCTATAAGATCATCAAAACTAATCCAGTATTTTTGCTAAGTAATTCTGCACTATCCCCCGTCAAGCCGACATTCCTAAAGTGTTGTTTTCTGCCTTTGCTCCGTAGTCACTAGGAGATATTCTGCCAAGAGCACTGTGTGGTCTTTCTTCGTTGTAAATCGTAATCCAGTTTTCTGTTATTTCACGAACCTCCTTGAAGTTTTCAAATAAATAGGCATTGAGCACTTCAATGATTTATTTAGATAGCCTGTTTTTGAGTAAATTAAAGGATTCATAAAATTGGATTGATATAAAAATGTACAAGATGGGCTCAATAAAAAACTTAAAACGCATATTTTCTCCAGATTCAAAAAGAATACTAGCCAAAAAAATTAAGAAAAGGGGTAAAAATAGCGCAAATGCTTTTAAGTAGGCACTCTTTTTTGACTTAATAATCCAAAAAATCAAAGCCATAAAAAAAACTATAACCATAGTTGGATAGGAAAATATCCTTTCATACCAAATTCTTAATCTAATTGGCAGGGAAGATAAAATTTGATTACTTTGAAAATAGTTGCTTGAGGGGGTAATCCCCCCGCAGGTTAACTGAACTCAGAGGTAGAATTTTCTCTATTAGAGGAGTTCTGCATGAAACGTTCTAAATTTACCGACAGTCAGATCATGGATGCCCTAAAACGGGCCGATGCTGGCT